>JAEUJT010000110.1 GCA_016793525.1 Archangium sp.
CTGAGCTCGATCGTCCTCTACGTGTACCGGCGAATGGTGCGCGACGTGGTGCAGCAGCGGTGGCTGCGCGCGGTGGGCGCCGTGACGTTGGTGGCGCTGCTGTTGAGCTTCCCCTTGGTGCGCTTCGTGGCCGGCAACTCCACGCCGCCGACGGTGGCGGTAACGCTGCTGAGCGTGGTGGGGCTGGTGCTCTTCACCTTCCTCCCGCTGCTGGTGCTCGACGCGACGCGCTGGTTCGCGACCCGCGGCACCAAGCCCGAGCTGGTCGACCCTAAGCGCCGGCTGTTCCTTTCCCGCGCGGTGGCGGCGGGTGCCCTCGGCGTCGGAGGAACCACGGCGTCGCTCGGGCTGTACCGCGCCTTCACCCCGCCGGAGATCACCGAGGTGCCGATCAAGCTCGCCGGGCTGCCCAAGGCGCTCGACGGGCTGACCATCGTGCAGCTCACCGACATTCACGTCGGCTCGATCATTCAAGAGAAGTTCCTCGACATGCTGGTGACGGCGGCCAACTCGGCCCGGCCCGACGTGGTCGCGATCACCGGAGATCTCGTCGACGGCCCCCCAGATCGGCTCGGGCAGTACGTGGCGCGGCTCGCCAACATGCACGCCCGGTACGGCAAGTACTTCTGCTCGGGGAACCACGACTACTACTCGGGGTGGGAGTCATGGGCGAAGGTGCTGCCCGGGCTCGGCTTTCGCGTGCTGCGCAACGAGCGGGTGTCGATCGGTGATGCCGGCGCCTCGTTCGATCTGCTCGGAGTCGAAGACTGGGGCGCACCGCGCTTCGGTGCGAGCGACTACGATCTCGAGGCGGCGACAGCGGGGAGAGATCTCGAGCGCGCGTCGGTGCTCATGGCCCACCAGCCGCAGAACCTCGACGCGGTGGCCGAGAAGAAGATCGGCCTTCAGATCAGCGGCCACACCCACGGCGGCCAGATCTTCCCCGGCACCATCGTCGCCAGCCTCGCCTGGGGCGCCGCGAACGAGGGTCTCTCCCGGCACAACGGCACCTGGCAGTACACCAGCCGGGGCTGCGGCTTCGTCGCGGTGCCGATGCGCGTGGGCGCGCCGCCGCAGATCGTGAAGCTCGTGCTGACTACCTGAGTACGCCGGTCAACGTACGCGTCAGCACGCAACCCTCGACGCCCTGCTGGTTGGTCGACTGCGACTTGAGGCTGGCCTCGACCATCGGGCACGCGGTGGGGCTGTCGACGAGCGAGAGCACCGTGGAGATGTCGAGCGTCATGGTCTCGATCTCGTCTTTCAGCGACCAGGTCTCGAGCTGGTGCAGCTTGCACTCGGTGCCGGAGATCACGTCGCTCCGCTCGGCCACGAAGGTGAGCTCGGTCCCGGCGACGTCGAACACGATGCCGCTGGCGGTGTCGGTGCAGGTGCTCACGTCAAGGCGCGGGCAGGTCTGCGACACGGCGCGCTTCCCCGCGGCGTCGACCTTGTAGACGAGGAAGCTGTTCGACTCGAAGGGAATGGCGGCGGTGCCCATTCGAAGCGCGGGCGCGTCGCTGCAAGCGCCCCACTCCAACGCCGAGGTCTGGATCTGCCAAAAGTACGTTCCGCCCGGCTCGGGCCCCCGCCGAGGGCCACACCCGAGCAACACCACCGCGAGCACCAGAACGAGACGCACGATGCCTTCTCAGCCCGAGTCCCGCCCACGGGGAAAGTGAATTCGGCCGCCGGTTCGCGGGGGCCCCGGAGCCAGACTACGTTCGACACATGAGCGCTCCTTCTTCTCGACCTGGCGCGGTGGTGCGCCGCCGAGGTGACTCGTCGTTCGATGCCGGGTTCCACTCGGAGGGCGAGCTGGGCCCGGTCGAGGTCGGACTGGCCATCGAGCCCACTTCGGCCGGCGTGGTGCTCGAAGCCCCGGGGCTCGGCCAGCTGCGCGCGATCATCGAGCTCGACGACGCCGGAGGTGGCCGCGTGGCCAGCCTGATTCGACGGGCGGCCGACGGCACCGAGAAGCGGCTCACCTCGATCACTGACCACGCCGCCTCCCAAGCCCAGCGGCGCCACGACGACGCGATCGCGGCGCTGAACCAGCGCATCGCCCTGCTCGAGACAGAGCGAGAAGAGGCGCGAGACCGCGCCGCTGCCGTCGCCGAAGATCTGAAGCTGACGAACGAGGAGCTGAACGAGCTCCGCCTCGAGGCCGACACCGCGCGCGAGCAGCTCGAAGGTGAATTGACGGCCGCCCATGCGGAGCTTCAAACAGAGAAAGACGCCCGACTCGCGCTCCTGGGTGAACGCGAAAAAGCGCGCGCGAAGCTCGAGGCAAGCGAGGCCATAAACGCCCAGCTCACGGAGAACACCGCGCAGGGCGACGCCGAGCTGGCCACGCTCCGGAAAGAGCGCGAGTCCCTCCGCGAGCGACTCGACGCGGTATTCACGGCGCAGCGTGAAAACGCCGAGAGCGCGCAGGCCGCGTGGAACGAAGAGCGAGCTCGACTGTCCGCGGCGATCGACGCGGCGACGAGCGCGAAGTCGGAATGGGAGGCCGAACGCACCCGGCTCTCCGCCGAGCTCGAGGCGGCCAAAGGAACGCAGACCGACGGAGACACCGAGCGCGCGCGGCTCTCCGCCGAGCTGGAGGCCGCGAAGGCGTCGCTGCGCGAGGGCGAGGCTGAACGCGCGCGGCTCACCGCGACCCTCGAGGCAGCCACGAAGGCCCAGACCGATTTCGATGCCGAGCGTGCACGACTGGCCGCTGAGCTCGAGTCCGCACAGAGCGGGCAAACTGAATGGGACTCCGACCGCGCGCGACTCGCTGCCGAGCTGGAGGCTGCACACGGAGCCCAGACTCAAGCCGAAACCGAATGCGCGCGCCTCGCGACCGAGCTCGACGCCGCCAAGAGCGCGCAAGCGGAGTGGGACCTCGAGCGCCTGCGGCTCACCACCGAGCTCGAAGCGACGAAGGGCGGCCAGACAGAATGGGACGCCGAGCGGACCCGCCTCTCCACCGAGTTCGAGACCGTGAAGCGCGCTCAGCTCGAGTGGGACGCCGAGCAGCTGCGCCTCACCACCGAGCTCGAGGCCTCCCTCGCGGAGCGCGCACACCTGACCGCGGAGCTGGAAGCGGCGCAACACGCGCTGACCGAGTCCCTCTCCACCGCGCGCAACGACTTCGAGGAAGAGCGCGCCCGGCTGGTAGCGGAGATCGATGAGCTGCGCGCCCAGAGCGAGTCGTATGTCGACACCCAGGCCAGACTCGAGGCGAACCGGCACGAGGCCAACGCGGCGCTCGAGACCGCAAAAGCCGAGATCCGAGCCCTGCAGCAAGCGGCCGAGGGCAACGTCGAGCTCGAGGAACTGCGGGCCTCCCTGACCTCGGTCCGCGCCGAGCTGACCGAGACCGAGAAGCGGCTGGAGAAGCGCGACGAGGCGTTTGCGCTGGCCATGGAGCAACGTGATCAAACGCGCACCGAGGTGCAGGCGCTCGAGGCGGCCAAGGCCACCCTGCTCGCCGAGCGCGACGAAGCGAGGAACTATGCGCGGTCGCTCCATCAGCGCATCAATGCCGGCGCCGGCGTCGAAGCGCTCAAGACCGAAAACGCCCAGCTCCGCACCTCACTCGACACCGAGCGCGCAGCCCACGAGAAGACTTCGGCCGAGCGCGACGAGTTCAAGAACCGCTTCAAGGCGCTGACCCGCGGCCCCGATTCGGGCAAGCACAGGTCGCTCGGAGAGCGCGAAGAGACAAAGACCTACACCTTCAACGCCCAGACGGTCGAAGTGCCCGCCCTGGCTGATTCGCGCGAGCCGACCGACCCCGAACACCCCATTCCGAAGAAAGACGACTGACGTGCACCGCTTTTCGCTCCTCGCCGCCCTCCTCCTCGCCTCACTCGTGCTCGCCCAGAGCGCCCCCGCGACCTTCGAGGCCTGGGAAGATCAGTACCAGTTCGACTGCAACGGGCCGTTCGAGCACTTCGCGCCGGCCGACGTGAAGACGCACGGCGCGTTTCGCTACGAGCACACCGGCGGCACGGTGAAGGTTCGTCGCACCACGCCGCGCAAGGGCAAGGCAGCGCAGCTCGGGGCGCTCTCGGGCATCAAAGATCTCGAGCCCGAGACGCAGACGATGGTGACGCGCTTCCTCGCCGACTTCGAGCGCGCCGACGTCGACGCGGTGATCGTGGGTGGAGACACCGCGAGCGAGCCCGGTGAGCTCGAGCGAATTCTCCGCTTCGTCGCGGCCGCCACGCAGCGGCCGATTCTGGTCATCGCCGGCAACATGGAGCGCGCGGCCGCGCTCAACCACGCGCTGCTCGTGGTGCGAAAAGAGGGCAACCCGCACCTGCTCAACTTCGACACCATCCGCCGCTACGACGGAGAGGGCGTCGACGTGATCTCGATCGCCGGGTACTTCGATCGCACGTACCTGCACCTGTCGGGCGGCTGCATCTACAAAGAGAAAGATCTCCACGCCGCCGAGCGCGCGGCGGCGGCGGCAGACGACTCGGTGGTGCTGCTCTCCCACGGGCCTCCTCGACAGAAAGGCGCGCAGGCCCTCGACTGGGTCCCCGGCGCCGACAACGTCGGAGACCCGCAGCTCACCACACTGATCCGCGACGCGAAGATCCCCTTCGGCGTGTTCGGGCACATTCTCGAGGCTGGCGGCACCGCCACCGATCTCGCGGGGAAGAACCTGCCCCAGAGCGCGCTCCACTCCGCGCTGTACCTGAACCAGGGCTCAGCCAACCCGCTGCTGTGGAAGATGAACGACGGCTCCACGGCATACGGCCTCGCGGCGATTCTGTCGGTGGAGGGCAAGAAGGCGTCGTACCGCGTGCTCCGGGGCCCGAAGCCGTGAAGCGGTGGCTCGCCGTGGTGGCCGCGGCGTCGACCGCGTGTGGGACCCAAACCGACGTCATGAATGATGCCGGCGCCACCCTCGACGCCGGTCAGGGCGATG
>JAEUJT010000116.1 GCA_016793525.1 Archangium sp.
CTGAGCTCCATCAACCTCCGCAACCCGTACATCGAGCCCATTCATCGGGTGCAGGTCGAGCTGCTGCGGCGGGCGCGGGCCTACGGTGACGACGAGGCGCTGCCCGAGGCGTTGGAGCGCTCGCTCGTGTTGTCGCTCCACGGCGTAGCGGCCGGCATGCGCAACACGGGGTGACTCGGCACGACCGCTGCACTGCCGAGGGAAACGCATGAACTTCCCGACGAGCAACGTGCAGCGGTTTCAGTGGTTGGTCATCACCTTGGCGGTGGTGATGCTGGGCATCATCGTCTGGCCCATCGCCACGCCGCTGTTCTTCGGGGCGGTGCTGGCCGGGTCGCTCTACCCCGCCCACGTTCGGCTCACGCGACGGCTCCGAAACCGGCCCCGACTTTCGGCGGCCCTGCTGACGCTTTCGGCGCTGATCGGCGTGGTGGGGCCATTCGTCATCTTGGTGGCGCTCGGCATCACGCAGGCGAGCCGCGTCGCCGCCATGGCCGAAGCCGCCTCGAAGAACGGGAGCCTCGACGCCGCGATCGCGCGCCTCCCCGGCGTGCTTCACGGCGCGGCGTGGGCGCTGGTCGACCGGGTGCCCAACGTCGCCGAGTTGGTGAGCTCGAGCGGGCTGGGTGTGGCGCTGACGTTGACCAACGTGGCGCGCACCACCGGGCACCTGCTGTTGGTGATCGCCCTCACCTTCATCAGCATGTTTTTCCTGCTGAACGAGGGCCGCTCGTTGATCGGCTGGTTCGACGCGCTGCTCCCGATGCCGACGGGGCAGTTCCATTCGATTCTCGCGGAGTTCCGCAAGGTGTCGCGCTCGGTGCTGCTCGCGGTGGGCGCGACGGCGGCGGTGCAGGCCACCACCGGGCTCATCGGGCTGCTGATCGCGCAGGTCCCGAACCCGTTCTTCTTTACCCTCCTCGCCTTCGTGCTGGCGCTCATTCCGCTGGTGGGCGCGGCGAGCTGCTTCGTCGTGCTCGGGCTCGGCTACCTCGCGATCGGCGCGACCGGCACCGGCCTGTTTCTCATCGCGTGGGGCGTGTTCGCGGTGGGCGTCATCGACAACCTGCTCCGACCGATCTTCATCGGAGACGGCACGGCGATGCACGGCGGGCTGGTGTTCTTCTCGCTCATCGGAGGGCTCGCCGCTTTCGGGACCGCCGGGTTGGTCGCGGGCCCGCTCACCGTGGCGTTTTTCATCGCCGTGATGCGCGTCGAGAACATTCGCCGCCACTCCCTGCACGGGGTGCCGCCCGCTCCAGCGCAGCCCCCCGAGCAGACCGGAACGTAAGCGCGATTACGAAATACCGCGCACCGGCTCCAGCGGCGGGTCGGTGGGCGGGTCGATCGGCGTGATCGGCGGCGCTTCCGGCGACTTGGTGGGCGATTCGTTTGGCACCGTCATCGGCGGCTTCGGCTCGCGAATGCGCGGCGGCTCGTCTGGCTTCTTCTCCGGCTTCTTCTCTGGCGTGGGCTCCGTGCCTGGGGTGGTGGGGACGTCGGGGGTGTTCGGGGTTCGAAGTGGTGTCGATGCCATGGGGTGCAACCTCCTGTGGCTCCGGAAAAGCAAGGCACACGCCACTCCGCTCGCGACGCAAAGCCGTCACGCGTGAGCGTCTTCGCCACAGTCGTCGCCACCCGTTCCGCCGAGGGGGCGGCGGCACATCTGGTGCACACCTCGGGCGACATGAACCTCGGTGAACATGTCGATGTCCTCACCGCCAACCTCTCGAAGTTGATCGGCCTGCACATCACGCTGGCGCGTCAGGAGGCCGCGGAAGATGTGAGCGCGTTCCTCTCTCGGCTGGTGGTGCTGCTGGCTGTCGCGCCGGTGGCGCTGGGGGCCTTCACGCTGCTGACCTGCGCGGCGGTGCTGGCGCTGGCGCCGAGCGTGTCCCTCATCGGGGCGATGGTGCTGATGGGCGGGCTGTACGCGGCGGTGGCGGTGGTGGGCACGCTGTCTGCCGCGAAGGCGTTGCGCTCTCTGTCGCCGCTGAACGACACGGCCCAAGAGATCGTCGGCACCACGGAGGTGCTCCGCCATGGCTGACCTCGCCCGCTTCGCCACCACGCCGGTGAACCGCACCAGGCACGAGCTCGAGCTCGCCCGCCGAGAGCTGGTGGCCGCCACCCGCTCGCTGCGCGACGACGTGCGAGCGATCACCGACTTTCGCCGGCCCCTTCGCCGACGCCCCTGGCTGTTCCTCTGCTCGGCGCTCGTCGTCGGGTTCGGGCTGGCCGCCCTTCACCACCACCGGAGCACCTCATGACCGCACTGACCACGACCCTTCGCGAAGACCCCGCCGCCGCGCTGCAGGCGCTGAACGACAAGGCGACCACGGCCATTCGGGAGCGGCCGCTGACGGCGCTGCTGAGCGCGCTGGCGGTCGGCTACATCTTCGGCCGCTTGGTGATGCGATGAGCGATGTTCGCGACGACACGCAACACGTCGTCACCAAGGCGATCACCTTTACCCGAGCGCACCCATACGTGGCGGTGAGCGCGGCGGCGGCCACGGGCTACGTGCTCGGAGGCGCCCTCTTCTCTCGCACCTCGGCGCGATTGCTGTCGTTCGCCTGGGGCCTCCTCTCGTTGCCCGTCGTTCAAGATCGGCTGATGGAGCTGGTCGAAGGCCTGCTCGGTGCTGTTCAACCAGAAGAACCAACCAAGGAGACACCATGACGCTCGACGCAGATGGACTGTTGAAGATGATCAACTTGCAGCTCCGCACCGCTCCCCGCGACCGGATCTTCACCACGGCCGCGTTGTTCTTCGGCGGCGCGGTCATTGGAGCTGGCGTCGCGTTGCTGATGGCTCCCAAGTCGGGCGCAGAGTTGCGCAAGGAGCTCGCCGAAAACGGCATGGGCACGATTCGATCGCATTTCGACGGGCATTCGCTCGACGGGAAACGCACGGGCGACATTTCACCCACTGCGTAGGGTCGAACCGGGTCTCACGCCACTCCGCCGCGGCCCATCCTGAGTGGGTCCGCGGCGGAGCCTTTTTCAGGAGCGTCTGAGGCGCCAGAGCACAGGTGGGCGCCAAAGCTGCGCACACGATCGCCACGTGTGGCGGTTTGGCGCGACTCCAATGAAGAACCACCCGGGCGGGTGCGCGGCGCAGCCCTTGCTGAGTGCTCCGTGGTCATGCCCGAGACGCACACCCAGTCGCAGGTCGAGCTCGCAGGGCAACTGACCTTCACCGAGGTGGCGACCCTGTGGGCGGAGCTGGGGCACCGAGTGAGCACGGTGACGCCTGGCCAGCGGCTCGACTTCGACATGTCGAAGGTCGAAGCGGTCGACGGCGGGTCAATGGCCCTGTTGGTTCAACTGCGGGCCGATCTGCACCGCCGCGGCGCGACCTCGGAGTTCGTGGGTGCCGCTGCCCCGGTTCAAGAGATCATCCACCTCTACCGCGGCGACGTACGCGTGGGCGCACTCGAGCGGCCCCCCGCGCGCGGCATGTTGGAGCAGATCGGCGCGGCGGTGTTGGCCATGGCCGACGAGGCGAAGCAGGTGCTGGCCTTCTTCGGGCAGTCGCTGCTGGCGATCTTCGGGGCGATACGGCGGCCGAGCACGGCCAACTGGAAAGAGCTCGCCCCCACCATGGAGCGCATGGGCGCCGACGCGGTGCCCATCGTCGCCCTCATCAACTTCCTGGTCGGGTTCGTGATGGCGTACCAGGGCGCGATTCAACTCAAGCAGTTCGGCGCGAACATCTACGTGGCCGACCTGGTGGGGCTCTCCATCTGCCGCGAGCTCGGGCCGCTGATGACGGCGATCATCATCTGCGGGCGCTCGGGCGCAGCGTTCGCCGCGGAGATCGGCACGATGAAGGTCTCCGAGGAGATCGACGCCCTGCGCACCATGGGCTTCGACCCGCTGCGCTTCCTGGTGCTGCCGCGCACGCTGGCGTTGATGCTGGTCGTGCCGCTGCTGACCCTGCTGGGTGACGCGTTCGGCGTGCTCGGCGGCCTGGCGGTGGGGGTGATGAGCCTCGACCTCACCGTGCTCGGCTATTTCACCGAGACCCAGCAGGCGCTCGACCTGTGGGACGTGTTTTCGGGGGTGATCAAGAGCGTGGTGTTCGCGGGGGTGGTGGCGCTGATCGCCTGCCAGCAGGGCCTCGCCACCTCGGGCGGCGCGCTGGGCGTCGGCAAGCGCACCACGTCGTCGGTGGTCACCATTCTCTTCACCTTGATCTTGGTCGACGCGGGCTTCTCCGTGCTCTTCCACGCGCTGGACCTATGAGCGCCCTGATCTCCGTCACCGATCTGTCGATGGGCTGGGGCGAGACGGTCTTGCTCGAGAACGCGTCGTTCGAGATCGCGCGCGGCGACGTCTTCTGCATTCTCGGCGGCAGCGGCTGCGGCAAGTCGACGCTGCTCCGCTCGCTCGTCGGCCTCGAGGCGCCCCGCTCTGGCCGGATCGAGGTCAACGGTCAGCCGCAGGAGCTGCTCGAGGCCGAGCGGCCGAACCACGGCGTGATGTTCCAGTCGGGCGCGCTCTTCAGCTCGATGACCGTGGGGGAAAACATCGCCCTGCCCCTCGCCCGGTGGACAGACCTGCCCGACGACGCGATCAACGCCATCGTGCGGGCCAAGCTGCGGCTGGTGGGCCTGAACGACGCCGAAGACAAGCTCCCCTCAGAGCTCTCGGGTGGCATGAAGAAGCGCGCCGCCATCGCCCGCGCCTTGGTGCTCGAGCCCGAGCTCGTGTTCCTCGACGAGCCATCGGCCGGTCTCGACCCGGTGAGCTCAGTGGCGCTCGACGAGCTGATCCGCTCGCTCAACACGACGCTGGGGCTCACCGTGGTGTTCGTCTCTCACGAGCTCGACAGCATCTTCGGCATCGCCACCAGCTGCATCATGTTGGACAAAGACACCAAGAGCATCATCGCGCGCGGTGACCCGCGGGTGCTGCGCGACACGTCGACCGACCCGCGCGTCAGCGCCTTCTTCAACCGCCGCGCGAGCGGAGAACAGCCATCATGAGTACGCCAACCAACCACTGGAAGCTGGGCCTCTTCGTCGTCGCGGGAGTTGTGGGCTGCCTCGCGCTGTTCGTCTTCATCGGCGGCCGCTCGCTGAAGAAAGAGACGGTGCCCTACAAGACGTACTTCGACGAGTCGGTGCAGGGCCTCGAGCTCGGCTCGCCGGTGAAGTTCCGCGGCGTGAGCATCGGCAACGTGTCGGAGATCGACCTCGCCGGAGACAAGCGCCACGTCGAGGTGACCTACGCGCTCGGCGTCAAGGTGCTCGACTCGCTCGGCCTCAGCGAGGAGCACGTACCCGGCGTGAAGACGAAGCTCGTCATCCCCGACAACCTGCGCGCCCAGCTCATCTCGTCGGGCATCACCGGAGTGAAGGTGCTGCAGCTCGACTTCTTCGACTCCAAGACCACCGCAGCGCCGATCGAGCTGCCCTTCGAGGTGCCTGAGAACCACATCGCCGCCGTGCCTTCGACGATGAAAAACCTGGAGGACTCGGTGGTGAACGCGGTCGACCGGTTCCCCGAGCTGGCGCAGCAGCTCGTGCAGGTGCTCACCCAGACCAACGCGGTCATCACCCAGATCGCCGCCGTCGGCATCCCCGAGAAAATGTCCCAGACGCTGACGCTGCTCAATCGGCTCCTCGAGCAACTCAACATCGCGCTGGTGGCCATCGCTCCGGGCGCGCTCTCGGCCGACGCCCGCCAGGCGCTCAAGTCACTCCACACCGTTCTGGAGAACGTGGCCGGTGACAAGGGCCTCGCGGCGAGCGTACAGCGCACGTCAGAGGCGGTGGGCGCCATGGCCGCCAACGCCAAACACGTGGGCCCGGCGATGGAAGACGCGCTCAAAGACGTTCAGGGCGCCGCGCAGTCGGTGCAGCGGCTGGCCGAAGCGCTCGAGCTCGACCCCGACATGCTCGTCAAAGGCCGCGCCCGGAGGACAGCCAAATGAACCGGCCCATCATCATTCTATGCATGCTTCTCTTGAACGCATGTGCGCTCTTCTCGAAGGGTGAGGTGCCGACCCGGCGGTACTACACGCCGACGCTCACGACGTCGCCGTCCAGCGCGGTGGTGCACTCGCACGCCGAGCTGCGCCTCGGCCGCATCACCGCCGGCGCGGCCATCGGCGAGCGCATCATGTTTCGCCAGTCGCCGCAGGAGGTCGGCTTCTACGAGGACCGGGTGTGGACGGAGAAGCCGCAGGCGTACCTCCAGCGGGAGCTGACGCGGGTGTTGTTCGAGGAGCTCGGGCTCCGCAACGTGATGCGCGGCGCCGGCCCCACGCTCGACGTCGAGCTGCTCACGTTCGAAGAGGTGCTCGCGCCGAGGCACCTGGGCCGCGTCACCGTCACGTTTTCGCTCAGCGATGAGCGGGTCGTCTCGATGCAAGAGACGATGTCGATCGAGCGGCCCATTCCCCCCGCGTCGACCCCGACGGCCGAAGGGCAGGCCGTAGCGCAGGCCATGGGCGAGGCGCTTCACGACACGGTGGCCCAAATCTCCCAGCGCGTGATGGACGGGCTCGCCGCCACCAACTCCGGCTCCGCGCCCTGCCCCGTCGCGGACACCAAGAATTGACTGGCATGCGCGCTGCACTTTCCGACGTCATGCGAACCGCACTCTTGTCCCTGGGGCTGATGGTCCTTTCCTGCGCGCACGCGAAGCCTGAAGACGCGACCGTGGCCGAACATCGCGAGAAGGCGTTGGAGCACGAAGAACGCGCCCGCGAGCAACGTGCGCTCTACGACCCGAACGCGCCGAAGGTCGGCAAATCACAGCTGGCGCGGGTCGACATCGACGCGCCTCCGGGCGACCTGATGCAGTCGTACAACCCCACCGAAGAGCACCTCGCCAAGGCCGACCAAGAGCTGCGCGAGCGCAACGCGCACCTCGCCGCCGCCAAGAAGCTCGAGACCTTCGAAGACGAAGCCTGCAAGGGCCTGTCGGCGGGCGAGCGCTCTTCGTGCCCGCTGCTCGCGTCTTCCGTGTCGAAGGTGCAGGAAACGAAAGAGGGCTTCAAGCTCGTGCTCAAGCCCGGCGTCGACGCGGAGCACACGGGGAAGCGGCTGAGCTGCCACCTCGCCTACGCCAACGCGACCGGCTTCGATCGTCCCTCGTGCCCGCTCTTCGTGAAGGGCACGACGCTGCGTGTCATCAAGCCCGACAGCGTGGAGTTCGCGGGGAATTCTGAAGCGGTGGCCCTCACCCTCCAGGCGCAAGCCCGCTGGGTGTTCAAGGGGGTTGAACCCCGCGTCGCCCGGTAGTTCTCCCGCCATTTCGCCCCACCGAGGCTGTCGTGTGCGGCGACGCCACGGCGGCTCAACGGCGCAGCGCCTGGTACGCGTGCTGCACCCTGTTTGGGCATGAAAGCCACCCAACCGCTCTGGGCCAGCGCGAGGCTCGATCGTTCCTTTTCGCCTCCTCCACCGGGGCCGCTCTCGGTCGACGTCGTCATCGTCGGAGGGGGCATCACCGGGCTGACCTCGGCGCTGCTGCTGAAGCGCGCGGGCAAGCGCGTGGCGGTGCTCGAGGCGAGGCACATTCTCGACGGCGTCAGCGGGGCGACCACCGCGCATCTCACGCAGATGCTCGACACCCGCTACCACGTGCTCGAGGACCGCTTCGGAGAAGAGGGCACGCGCCAGGTCGCGGCCTCGAACGCGGCGGCCATCGAGCTGATCGAGCTCATCACCCGCGAGCTGAAGATCGACTGCGGCTTCGCTCGCGTACCGGGCTTCCTCTTCGCGGAGACACAGGCACAGCGCGACGAGCTCGAAGAGGAGCTCCACGCAGTGCTGCGCGCAGGAATGAACGCCGCCGCGCAAGGCGCCCCCCCGCTCCCGTTCCCCGTGAAGCTGGCGGTGCGGGTCGAGAACCAGGCGCAGCTCCACCCGCTCAAGTACCTGGTGCCGATCGCCCACGAGATCCACTCCCACGGTTCATTCGTGATCGAGCACGCGCCGGTCACCGCCGTTCATGACGGCACCCCGTGCAGCGTTGAGACGAGCACCGGGCTCACCGTCACCGCGCCGCAGGTGATCATCGCCACCCACTCCCCGCTCAACCGCGTGCTGCTGCTGACCAAGCTCGCGCACTACCGGTCGTACGTGATCAGCGGGCCCGTGCCCAAAGCGATGGACGGCCTGCTCTGGGACATGGCGGACCCGTACCACTACGTGCGCACACACCAGACGCGCCGGGGGCCGCAGCTCGTCATCGGCGGCGAAGATCACAAGACGGGGCAGGAGCCCGACACTGAAGGCGCGTTCGAGCGGTTGACCGAATACGCCAAGCGCTACCGCATGGTGCCGACGCGGCGCTGGTCGGCGCAGGTGGTCGAGACCGTCGACGGGCTGCCGTTCATCGGGCGCAACTCCGGCTCGACCAACGTGCTGGCGGCGACCGGCTTCTCCGGCAACGGGTTCACCTTCGGCACCTTGGCCGCGATGATCCTCACCGATCGCGTGCTCGGCCGGCCCAACCCGTGGACCGACCTCTACGACGCCACGCGCATCAAGCCGCTCGCGTCGCTCAAGTCGTACATCACCGAGAACATCGACTTCCCCTTCTATTTCGTCAGCGGCGCCATCAAGCCGCCCGACGTGCTGTCGGTCGCCGATGTCGGCGTGAACGAAGGGAAGATCGTTCGCGTCGACGGCAAACAACTCGCGGTCTTTCGCGACGGCGGTGGCGATCTGCACGCGGTGTCGTCGGTCTGCACCCACCTGGGCTGCCACGTGGGCTTCAACAGCGCCCAGAAGTCGTGGGACTGCCCGTGTCACGGCTCCCGCTTCTCCGTCGACGGTGAGGTGCTCGACGGGCCCGCGGTGAAGCCGCTCCAGCGGCACGACATCGACGATGACGACGACGCGAACATCACGCACGCAGACGCCCACCAGGAGGCCGCCCAATGAAGATCCTCGCCGCAGTTGATGGTTCCAACGCGTCGCTCCACGCCGCCTCGATGGCGCAGACCCTGGCCACGTGCACGAACGGCTCGCTCACCCTGATCCACGTCACCATCCCCGCGATGGCGATCAGCGAGTGGGCAGTGATGCTGCCCGACGTCACCGCGCAGCTGATCGAGGCCGGCAAGCTGGTGGTGAAGGAGGTGGCCGCGAAGCTCGAGCTCCCCGAGGCGGCGTCGATCAACCTGGTTGGCATGCCGGCCGATGTCATCGCCGACGTGGCGCGCGATCAGCGCTTCGATCTGGTGGTGGTGGGCAACACCGGCCGCGGCGCGGTCGCGCGCATGCTGATCGGCAGCGTCGCCGACCGCTTGGTGCACACCTGCCAGAAGCCGGTGCTCGTCGTTCGCTGACCCATCGAGCGGCCGGCGCGCCTATTGGAGCGCCAGGCTACTGCTGTCTTCACGAAACAGCGCCTCGAACCCCGCGGCCTTCGCTGCGGCGGTGAGTTCGTCGGTGCTCGGCGGCTGCACCACCGACACGGTGACGCCGGAGTCTTCGAGCTCGCGCTGCAGCTCTGCGGAGAACGCCAACGTCAACGCCCGCGCCGCCCCGGCCGCAGTCATCACCGACGCCGAGGCGTGGGGGGTGCTCTCGACGCTGAAGAGGATCTTGCCGCGACCGCGCCACGCCATGTCGGTCCCGAAGAGCGAGGCCAACACCACCGGCGACGTCACCTGGAGCTGCAGCCGCGAGCGCTCGCCCGCGCGGGGCCTGGAGCGCGTCACCAGCCGTTCTCCGGGGTTGATCACCAGCACCTCGACGTACCCGACGTCGGCGGCCAGCTGGTACACGCGCTGCGCCTCGCCCGGCAGCGCCAGATCGGCCTCGATTGTCTCGATCATCGGGCACCCGCCCAGATCGCGCAGGGCTTGCGCCGTCAACATCAGTGCCTCCGCGTCGTCACCGACGAGAATCAGGTCGTGGCCGCTCGCAACCAACTGCGCGGCCAGCTCCACGCCCAGCTCGCTCGAGGCACCGGTCAGCAGCGCCAGCGGGCGAAAGTTCAACGACGACGATTCAGGGAGGTTGGGCACCATGTTCGACTCCGGGCGGGTGTGGCGTGCTGCTTAGGAACGGCGGCTGCGGGTGGCGCTCGAGCGCTTGGGGATTCGGGCTCCGGCGCGGCGGGCTTCAGAGAGGCCGATGGCGATGGCTTGCTTGCGGCTGGTGACCTTCTTGCCGCTGCCACCGGAGCGGAGCGTGCCGCGCTTCAGCTCGTGCATGGTCTTCTCGACCTTTTTTGACGCCAACTTCTTCGACGTGCTGGGGGTGCTTCTGCGGTGGCTGGCCATGTGGGTCTCCTGTGGTGGTGAACGTCACGCGACGTCGTCGACGTCTCGAGCCGAGTCGGCCCGGTCTTTCAGCCAGAAAGGCGCCCAGGCGTTGATCGCGCACTCGAAGCAATCGAACGCGCGGCGGGTGCCCTCG
>JAEUJT010000209.1 GCA_016793525.1 Archangium sp.
GCGCGCCGTCATCGAGGCGGTGCCGCGCGGCGTGGTGGGCATCATCGCGCCGTGGAACTACCCGCTCGGCAACTTCTTCAAGCACCTCTTCCCGGCGCTGCTCGCGGGCAACGGCGTGGTGTTGAAGCCGTCAGAGTTCACGCCGCGCACGGGCGCCTGGCTCGCGTCGGTTTGCGCCGAGGTTTTCCCCGCGGGGTTGGTGGGCCTCGTCACCGGTGGCGGCGACGTCGGCGCGGCGCTGCTCGACGCGGGCCTCGATTCGGTCTGCTTCACTGGATCCGTCGCGACCGGGAAGAAGATCTCCGCGCGCGCAGGCGAGAAGTTGCTGCCGTGCACCGTCGAGCTCGGCGGGAAAGACGCGGCGGTCGTCTTGGCCGACTGCGACCTCGACCGCACCGCGGCCGGCATCGCCACCTGGAGCTGCCTCAACTCGGGGCAAGACTGCTCGTCCATCGAGCGCGTGTACGTCGAGAGCGCCATCGCCGACGCCTTCGCCGCGCGCATCGCGGGCTTCGTCAAAGCGCTGAAGGTTGCCCCCGCGGCCAACGCCGACATCGGCACCATTCAGAACGAGAAGCAGCTCGAGCTCATCGAGGCCCACGTCGCCGACGCGGTGGCGCAGGGAGCGAAGGTGCTCGCCGGGGGCGCGCGAACTGGCTCCGGCCTCGGCTTCACGCCCACCGTGCTCGACGGGTGCACCGAGTCGATGCGCATCATGCGCGAAGAGACGTTCGGCCCGGTGGTGTGCCTGCGCCGCGTCGCCGACGCCGAAGAAGCGGTTCGCCTCGCGAACGACTGCGCGTACGGCCTCAACGGCTCGGTGTGGACCACGAACCTCGCGCGCGGAGAAGCGCTGGCGCGGCGGCTCGAGTGTGGTGTGGCCTGCGTGAACAACCACTCGCTTGCGGGCATCAACCCGTGGATCCCCTGGACCGGCGTGAAAGACACCGGGCCCGGCGTGGCGAATTCGGTCTTCGCGTACCCGAACTACGTGCGCCGCCGCACCGTGTACGTCGACGGGAACAAGGCGCCGGATCCGTGGTGGCTGCCGGGCGATGAGAACCTCGCGCCGTTCGCCGACGCGCTGGTGGCTCGCGCCCTCACCGGCGGCCTCGGCGTGCTGCTCAAGCTCGCAGGCCTGGTGGGCAAGCGCGCCGCGGCGATTCGCGCTCACGGCCGCAGCTAAACGCGCCGCTCACGGCCGAGGCTGCGAATGGGCCCCGCGGTACATCGGCGGCGTCGGCGACACCCGGCCCGTCATGTCGAACCACACCGGCACCGGAAGCCGTGACGCGGGAATCCCCGCGTCGTTGAGCGACTCCGCCGGAGCTGGAGTGAACGCTGGCGTCGTCGAGCACACCGGCTCGAAGTCGTGTTGCCCCGCGTCGGCGAAGCAGAAGTCGGCCGACGTCGTGGGCAGCCGCGCCACGTTGCTGGCCTCACGCAACACCGGAGCGCAGAGCGACGCCGAGCTCGCGCACCCGCAGAAGTCGTTGAGCACGTTCGCGCCAGGGGCCAACACCCCGGTGTTGTGCGCCACCACGAGTGAGTCGAGGTACCCGGCGGTGCCCGCGTCGACGCAGTCGTAGGTCGGAGAGCGGCCCATATCGAGGCGCACCGCGAAGCTCCGCTCGGCGATGAGCGAGTTGTGGAAGAGCGCGTAGTCGACGCCCTGCACGCCGCCCGCGCGCACGTACACGCTGTGCGACGAGGTCAGCGATGGATCCGGCTCGACGACGTTGTTGAAGAACGACGAGTCTCCGCCCGAGCAGCCGACGTCGATGAACAGGCCCGTGCCGCCGATGAGGTGGTTGTTGTAGACGAAGCCCGAGTTCCCGGCGTTGAACTGCATCGCGCTCAAGTGCGCGCTCTCGCCGTTGCCGCCCGAGCCGTTGACCGAGTTGTCGTGCACCTCGAGGTTCGGCCGCGAGTTGCACACCTGCAGCCCGTCGCGCCCGGTGTTCTGAATTCGGTTCCGGTACACCTTGGCGTCACGAATCGGGTACGCGAACTGGCCGTCGCCGTTGACGCCGTCGTGGGTGTACCCGACGTAAAAGCCCTCCTGCCCCGTGCGCTGCATGAAGGTGTGGTGCAGGCGAAAGCGCGGCACGCTGCACGTCGTGCTGTCGACCTGAAACGGCGTGGAGTTGTACGTTCCCAGCACCGCCGTCGTGCGCAGCTCGACGCCCGTGCCCGCAGCGTTGTCGATGCGCACGCCGTAGATCTCGAATGGCCCTTGGCAGCGAGGCGCGACGTTGTTCTGCCCGAAGTCTGCTCGCGCGAAGAGCGCCTGCGCGCCGGTCATCGACGTGTTCTGCAAGAAGAGGCCGTACGCCGCGTCGGGCATCGGCGTCGCTCCAGCGCCATGACCGAGCCCGTCGATGATGACGTTCTGGCAGTTGAGCAGCGTCAGCATCGAACCGGTGCGACTCAAAGTGAGCGGGCCCGACGCGGGGCTCAGTACGTGAATCGGCGCCTGCGTCGCGTCGCCGAGCCCCACGAAGGTGACCGAGCCACCTTGGTTCGAGGTCGCCGTGAGCCGCACGACATCGCCGGGCTGAATCGTGCTCGAGCCGCCGCTCACGAGTGGAACCACGGTGACGGGTGACACGGTGATGTTCCCGGTGACGTCGAGCGTGAACTGGCGTCGCCCATTCGCGGTGCGGGGCAACACGACGGAGATGAGCCGGCGGTGGAAGAAGCGGCTCTTCACCGCGCCGTTCGAAACGGTGAGCTCCACGTCGTATTCGCCGCGGGTGTTGGCGCCGAAGTCGTAGGTGGGCTGCTTGACGCTCGAGCGCCACAGCTCGGCTTGAGTGTCGCTGTTGAGAATTCTCCAGCGAAACAACGTGATGGACGCGGCGGTGTTGGGGAAAAACTGCACCCGGTTGTCGTTCAGCGCGTCGTCGGCCGCTTGCTCGCGCACCACCTCGCGGCTGACCGACGCGAACGCCGCCAATACCCCCTCGGGGAGCGCGTCGAGGTTCACCATCGAACCGGCATCGGCTCCAGCGTCCAACGTGGTTCCAGCGTCTACAGCGGGCCCTGCGTCCAACGTGGTTCCCGCGTCCATCGCCGAGCCGGCGTCCACTCCCGTTCCGGCATCACTCGGGCTCCCGGCGTCGTACGCGGCGCCAGCATCCATCGTCGAGCCCGCATCGGCGGTGCCGGAGTCGGGAGCTCCAGCGTCGGAGACAAGACCGGCGTCGACCCCTCCGTCACTCGGAGGCTCACCTCCGTCGCCCGGCGCGCCCGCATCGTCTGCCGCGCCACCATCGACGGTGACTCCCGCGTCGAGGCGAGCACCACCATCAACGCGCGGGAGAGCTCCAGAATCGGGCGCTTCGTCGACCGGCGCCGGGCACCCCGCCAGCACACACGCGGCCACGACCACGATTCGCTTCCACATGCGCCACCCCGTTTTTCACCACGTACCGACACCCAGATGCAGCGAACCGCGCGCTTCGATGTCACTCACCACGGCATCGCTCTCGGCCAGCGCACTCACGAAACACGGCATCTGCTCGACCACGTGTTCGCCCGTGGTGCGGTGGGTATACGACACCTCGGCCTTGAGCCGGCGGAAGCCGAACGACGCGAGCAGCGACTCCGCGTTTCGACTGAAGAGGAACGCGAGCACCACCTCGTCGCCCATCGAGCGAATGAGAGACAGCGCCTCGGCCGTGAGCCGCTTACCGACGCCGCGCCGCTGAAACGCTGGATCCACCGCGATGCCGATGCCAGCCACCCGCACCAGGCGAGGGCCCACCTGCACCGAGCGCCGCGACACGAGCCGCGTGCCGACCACCGCGCCGTTGCAGCGCGCCACCACCACCGCGTCGGGCGGCGTGTCGTAGAAGTACCGGCCCTTGAGCGCCGGCTCGTCGGGGAACACACGCGCCACGAGGGAGATGAGCGCCGACTCGAGCGAGCGGTCGACGTCGGCCGCGTCGCGCGTCTCGATGGCCACGTCGTCGAGCCGAGACGCCACCGCCGGCGCGGCGCCCGCGAGGGCCTTCACCGTCTCCCGGTAGATGACGATTTTCTGCAGCTCCTGCGTGCCGCCGAGAATCGAGAGCCCCAACACGTCGCGCAGGTCTTTCTCCGCGCGCTCGCCTTGCCGCAGGCCTCGCCCACCGAGGAGCGCGATGAGCGCCTCCACCGACTCACGCGCCGCGTCGACCCCCCATGTCTTGATGATGCTGAGCGAGGCGGAGACGTCGTGGCCCGCGACCAGCTTCGACAGCGTGCTGTCGACTTGAGCCGACAACAGCTCCTCGGCGATGCGCATGCGCACCACACGCTCTTGGACGTATTGGTTCGCGCCAATGGGCTGACCGAACGAGAGCCGCGTCTCGGCGTGGTGCACCGCGCGGTGGAGGCTCCGGCGAATGGTGGCCACGAAGAGGCTGCCGATGAAGAGCCGCTCGAGCGCGAACACGCGGCGGAAGAATCGCACCCCGTCACCCGGCTTCCCCAGCACCGCGCCCTTCGACACCGGCGCGCGCCACGCCAGCACGTCACCCGTCGGAGACGTGCGCAGCCCCATCAAGTCGCGAATGGGCCGCTGCCGAACCCGCGCGCCGGCGCCGTCGAGCAGCAGAATGGAGACGTCGCTCGAGTCGTCGAGCCGCACCGAGGTCGCGATGACGTCGGCCACACCGGCGTTGGTGATGCTCCGCTTGCGCGCGTGCACCAGGTACCCGCCGCCGCGTGACGTGGCACGGGCGCGGAGCCGCAGCACGTCGGTGCCTCCGCGAGGTTCAGCGTTGGCTACCGCAGCCACCCACTCACCCGACATCACCTTCGGCAGCAGCCGCGCGCGTTGCTCGGCGGATCCAAAGTCCAACAGGGCGGTGATGAAACATGCGGCGTGCGCCACCACGGAGACCGAAAAGCCGAGGTCGCCGCTCCCCTGCGCGAAGCCTTCGATGGCCGCGAGCAACTCCGGCAACCCGAGCCCCTCGCCGCCGTCTTCCCGAGGAACGTGCAACCGAAACAGCCCGCTGGCGCCGACGCGACGAAACGCCTCGCGGTCGAACGAGGCCGAGGCGTCGTGCCGCGCCACGCCCGGAGCCACCTCACGCGCGCCCACCTCGCGGAAGCGGTTGAACAACTCGAGCCGAGCGCCTTCGAAGCGCATCACCGCGTCACTCCGCACGTTCGGCACGCCGGGGCCAGCGCCTCGAGCAGCCCGTATCGAAGCCCGTCGCAGCGCATGTCAGCGCGCCACTCCCAGCGCGCGGTGCACCTTCGCCATCGCCGCCACCAGGTGCTGCACCTCGGCTTCGGTGTTCGCCGCGGTGGGCGTCGCGCGCAGCACACCTTTGTCTTTCGGCACCACCGGGTACGCCTGCATGGTGACGTTGATGCCCTCGTCGAACAGCATCGCGCCGCCGCGGGCCACGTTGTCGGCGCTCCCGACATAGGCGCTGACAATTGGAAACGCGTTGTCGTTGTCGGTGGCGATGCCGTGCGCGCGGTACCCGTCGGCGATGGTGGTGGCGAAGCCGTGAATGCGCTTGCGCAGGGCGTCACCCTCGCGTGCGTTGACGTCGAGCCCAGCAGAGGCCGTGGCCAGCGCCGCCGTCGGCACCGGGCCCGAGTAGATGTACGCGGTGATGTTGGTCTTCAAGAAGGGCATCAGCTTCGCCGGAGCGGCGACGAAGGCGATGAGCGACGAATACGCCTTCGACATGCCCGCGACGTAGAGAATGTTGTCGTAGCCGAGCCCGCAGTGCTGCACGACGCCGTTGCCGCGCACGCCGTACGGGTTCTCCGCCGAGGGCTTTTCCCCGATGACGCCGAAGCCGTGCGCGTCATCGATGTAGACGATGGCGTCGTGTTTGCGCGCGACCTCGACGATGGCCGGCAGGTTCGGCACGCGGCCGGTGACGCTCAACACGCCGTCGATGACGACCAGCTTGGGGAAGAGCGCCTTGTGCTTCGTCAGCAGCGCGTCGAGGCCGGCCGGGTCGCTGTGCGTGAAGCTGTACAGCTCCGCACCCAAGTCGCGCGCGATGCGGCAGCCGTCGAAGTTCACCTTGTGCGCGAAGCGGTCGACGAAGAGGCCCGCGCCCTTCCCCGCCAGCGCCGGAATCAGGCCCACCGCCACGAGCGAGATGGTGGGGAGAATGAGCGTGGCTTCGACCCCGAGGAGCGCCGCGAGCTTGTGCTCCACCGTCTCGTAGAGCG
>JAEUJT010000146.1 GCA_016793525.1 Archangium sp.
GATTCACCGTCTGCCAGCCGCTGGTGCGCATGTACCGGAGGATTCGGTCGGTCAGCGTCTTGGTATAGGCGCGCAGGTTGACGTTCTGCCCGTCGATGAGAATGGCGTTTTCGGGCACCATTCGCTTCACCAGCGCAAGGCCAAGAATGAGGTGCCACACCTGGTCTTGGCTCATCTCGGTCGCGCGGTACGTCGGGTGGCAGACCTCGCCACCGGTCTGGTACGGGCAGGTGATCTCCGACTCGACGCTGGTGGCACCGCGCAGCGGAAAGCGGGTGAGAAAATCGCCTGGCACGTCGTCGCGAACGAAGAAGCCGTTCACCGTCGCGCTGCCTCCGGGGAAGTAGGTCTCGCCAGTTCGGTCGAGCCGATCGAGCGCCTTGAGCGCGTAGTACAGCTCGGCCGCGGCGGTGCGGCCCTTCTCAGTCTGCGCGCCTCCGACGAGCTTGTATTCGGTCGCCAGCATCGCCAGGTATTGGCCGAGCATGATGGTGGTATCACCCCACCCGAGGCGACCGTTCGCGCGCACACCCGCAGGCAAGTTGGTGCCCGGCTCGTCACCCGCGCTCACCTTGACGAACTCGGCCTTCAGTCTGGCGCGGTACGCCCAGTACTTCGCCAGGTTCGCGACGTCGGCGTTGGCGCCACCCGGGCTCGGTCGACAGCTGTCGTCACGCAGCTTGTCTTCGCTGGTGACGCCTTCGTCCAACGGCACCGACTCCTCGGGCCCACACGCGAGGAGACCGAAGCCAGCGACGACCACGAGGGCGAGCCACCGACCGTGTAGCGCCATGCGCGAGACCTCCGGGTGAGCGAACGCGACCGACTCAGCGAACGCGAGGCGACAACATACCCTGAAGCGGCAGCCGCAACGCGCGCTGATCAGCGCTCAAAGGTGCGTATTTTCCCGACAACGGCGTCAGAACCGGCGCCGCGCGCGGAGGACCTCGGCGGCTTCGGGCGTGACTCGCGCGAGCGGCACTGGCTGGGCCTTTCCCTTGACGCGCACCGGAGGGAGGGTCTCGAGCGGCACCGCGCCTTCGAGCTTCTTCGCGGTCGGCTCGCCGAGGAGAATCTCTCCGGGCCCCGCCAGAGCGCAGAGCCGCGAGGCCACGTTCACCGTGTCGCCGATGCAGGTGTATTCGGTGCGGCGGGCGCTGCCGATGCTGCCGGCGATGACCGGGCCGCTGTTGAGGCCGATGCCGAGCTCGACCTTCCACGTTTCGCTCTCGAGGGCGTTTCGCTCGGTGAGCACGGCCTGCATCTGCAGCGCGGCGGAGACCGCGGCCTCGACGTCGTCGTCGCGGCGCACCGGCGCTCCCCAGACCGCCATCAGCCCGTCGCCGAGGAACTTGTCGAGCGTGCCGCCCCACTCGAGCACCACGTCGGCGAGCCGGCCCAGCACCGAGTTGAGCAACCGCATCACCTGCTCTGCGGGGAGCGACTCGGCGAGGCTGGTGAAGTTGCGGAGGTCGGCGAACAGCACCGTCACCTCGCGTTTCTCACCCGACAGCACCACGTCTTGGGTGCGCAGCACCTCGTCGACCACCGCGTCGGACGTGTAGCGAGCGAAGAGCCGTCGCATGCGCTCGGTCTCCGAGGTGCGGCGCAGCACGGTCTCGACCCGCGCGGCCACCTCGTCCATCGAGGCGCCTTTGTGCACGTAGTCGTCGGCGCCAGCCTTGAGCAGGCCCACCCGCTGCGCATCGGCGTCGTTGGCGGTGAGAATGATGACTGGCACCTGGCGACGCGGCCCGCTCTTCAGGCGCTGGCACAGCTCGGCGCCGTCGAGGCCCGGCATGTCGAGGTCGGTGAGCACCAGGTCGGGCTTGAGCAAGTCGACCTGCTCGAGCGCGAGAAACGGGTCGGTGAAGGTGGCCACGTCGTAGCCGTGGGCCGAGAGCCCCTCTTGCACCAACGCGCACGACAACTCGGAGTCATCGACCATGAGCAGCCGACGGCCGTTGGCGACGGGCACGTCTCCGGTGCGGGTGCGCGGCAACGCCTCGGGTTGACGGGCCATGCGCGCCTGGAGCCCGAGCGCCTCGTACACCTGCTGGTGCGACACCACCTGGGAGTCGATGAGCAGCTCGCCCAGCTTCCGCCCGTCGTCGCGCTGCTTGGCGAGCGCCACCTCGAGCTGCTCGGCGGTGATGGCGTGGAGCCCAACCAGAATTTCGCCCAGCGGGGGCCGGTCGAGCACCACCGCGTCGCCCCGGGAGATGGCCAGCGACAGCGCCCGCTGCAGCTGCGACCGGGTGAGGTAGCCCAGCGAGAGGAGCGCCTCGCCGACGCGGTGGCCGGTGAGGGGCTGGAGCGCGAGCGCTTCTTGCACCTGCGACTCGGTGACGAGGCTCAGCTCGACGAGCAGCTCGCCGAAGCGCCGGGAGGGGTCAGACACGTGCGCGGACTGTAAGCAACGGCACGGCGCGGCGCGAGTCGATCTTCAGTGGCCAGCGACCTTCGCGAGGGCCATGAGGATCTCGAGGAGGATCAGCACCACCACCATCACCTCCAAGGTGAGCGCGCGCTCGGTGTCGACCTCGCCCTTGAGCAGGCCGTAGGTCTGCTGCAGCAACCGGTGCTTGCGTGAGACCTGCTCTGTCCACTGGCGGATGCGCAGCTGTGCCACGCCGGCCTCATAGACGCGCGCGAGGTACACATCGCCGACGATCTTCAGCGAGTTCTCGACGCGCTCGATGAATTCGGAGAGCTCGATGAGCGTCTGCATCAGGTCGCGGAGCAGCTGCTTGTACGGGCTGTACAGAATCGAGCTGCGCCGCTTGCCGCCGATGGCGTCGTAGACGCGCTGCAGCTCACCGTCCAACACTGCGTCGTAGTAGCGCAGCTCGAGCAGCTGGGCGTTGGCGATCTCGAGCAGGTCGACGATGTCTTGGCTGCCGCTCGGCTCGTAGAGGAACGCGGCGTTCCACTCGACCACCGCCAAGTCTCGATCGGTGTAGCTGAAGTGTTGGTTCAGCACCTCTCCCACCTCGCGGGCCGAGAGCACCGGCTCGCGCACCTCGCCGAGGAGCAGCCGCGCCAGGTTCGGGTCGGCCAGCAGCGCTTCAGCCAGGGGCTGCCCGTCGATGCCCTTGGCCCACAGCACCGTGTAGTCCTCGTGTTGGGTCCACAGGTGCGGGCCCTCGAACGACGAGGCGAGCTGGCTGCGCAGCTTGGCCACCACCTCCAACGCGACCTCTTGCAAAAGCGGCGAGTCGTAGAGCTCGTCGGCCACGGGGATCAGCGCCTCGACCGACAGCCCCGGCTCGAGCGGCACCTCGACTCGAATGGAGATGGCGCCGTGGTCGAAGATGCGCGCCTGCACCGTCACGTCGCGCGGCCCGAAGCGAAAGGCGAGCGCCCGGGTGCCCAGATCGAGCGTCAGCGGCGGGTTCGGCAGTTGCACGTATTGGCTGCCCTCGCGGGTGAGGGCGACGGGGCGGGTCGTGGCCACCAGGCGGCGGCAGGCGGCGAGATCGATGCCGTCGGCGACGTCGAAGAGCCGGAAGCACATGGCCGACGCGGCGCGCAAGTGAAACATGCGCTCATCGTGGTGCAGGCGTGCGGCGTTTGCCACCGGCGAGAAATGGGCGCGTTGGCTTTGGTGCACTCCGGCGCATCTCGCGGCAGACTCGCGCGGCCATGCGTCTCAACGTCGACAGCTGGAAAAAACGGGCTGGCTTCGGGCTCCGCGTCATCGAGCGCGGCCGGTCACCCGAGGTGCCGGGTCGACTCAAAGAAGTGCTGGCGATCTTCGAGCGGCTCAACGGCGAGTTCGAGATCATGCTCCGCGCCTGCGCGTCGGTGCCCGAAGAGCTGCTCCACCTGCAAGACCTCATCTACGCGCAATACGCGCGCATCGAGCTCGACACCCGGGTGCTGGTGAAGCAACACGAGCTGCCGCTGCCGTGGAAGCCGGCGGGCGTGTCCCAGTTCAACGCGCACGTCGGCTTTGAAGACATGGTGCACGTCGCGCACGCGGTGCTGCTGGCGGTGCCGTCGCCCGACGATGAGCGCTGGCGCGGCTGCGAGGCCAATGTCTCGCGGCTGGGTGAGCTGCTCGAGCACCGAAAAGAGTGGGCCGACGGCTTCGTGAAGGTGAGCGCCGGCTTCCCCGAGGTGAACTTCGAGCACCAGCGCTGGCTGTCTCGAGTGCGCGTGTTCGCCGATCGTGAGGACCCGTCGTCAGCGCACACCTGGCGCCGGCACCTCTTCGCCGGCGAGCGCATGCCCGAGTGGGACTGAGCTACTTTTTCTTCTTCTTCGCTGGCGGGGCGGCCTTGCCCTTCTTCGCGGGAGCGGCCGGCGCCTTCTTCGCGTCTTCGAGCTTCGCCTCGGCGGACTTGAGCTTGTCGGCGTAGCCGTCGCGCTCGGCCTTGATGGCCTTCACGTCGGACTCGAGGTGCTCGACCTTCTGCATCCAGTTGGTGAGGCTGTTGTCGATCTGCTTCGCCTTGGCCTCGGCTTTTTCCCGTGCGGCGGCGGCGTCCATCACCTTCTGCTCGGCGGCGTTGACCCGGCCCACGAGCAGCACCGTCACGCCCAAGAAGATGGCGATGGTGACGAAGAACAGCACCCACGGCAGGCGCTCTCGGCGCACCACCGGCGCTTCGAGCGTCGTGTCCGACGACTCTTCGTCTTCGTACGGCCCGTCATGCTCGTCCATATGCCCCGGGAGGCTACGTCAGCCTTGGGGCTCTGGCACGAAACCGGCCGCCGGGTTCTTCAGCGCCCAGACGCCGCGGGCGCGAAAGACCTGCTCGACGTACTTCGCGTGCAGCCGGTGGAGCGGCTCGGCGATGTCAGGCCCCTCGAGCAGCGCGAGCGCGTCGGC
The DNA here is from genome assembly GCA_016793525.1 of Archangium sp. The sequence continues at coordinate 4,838 of JAEUJT010000146.1, forward strand.
GATGGCCTCGAGCGTCGAGCGGCCCTCGGCGAAGGTCGACTCGCGCAACCGCAACACCGGCTCGGGCTTGGTGGGCAGCTGGAGGCGCGGCAACGCGTGGAGCGACGGCAGCTTGGCGAACATTCGCCGCGTCTGGCGCCACGTACCGTCGAGCACCACCAGCTGCGAGGGAGGTGTGGAGGGCCACGGCGCGGTGCCCTCTCCGGGGAAGAGGAGACACGCGCCGCGGAGCTGTGGACGCAGCGTCGCATCGGCCTCGGCGGTGCCTTCACCGACGTCGATGATGGCGGAGTTGCTCAGCGCCAGCCCGGCGATGCGTGCGGTACCGGTCGACTTGAACGACTCCCGCTCGTGGCGCACCACCAGCACGCGGGTGGCGGTGGCCACCTGGGGAATGTCGGCGCAAACGCAGAACTCGGTGCGCACCCAGCACCGCCGGCAGCGGCCCGGGAGATCGCTGGTGGTGTGCGAGCGCATGGCCGCTGCAAAGTGCCACAGCCCTCGGGCTCCGGCGACTGAATGCATCAGCGCGCGGCGCCGCTCCCCGAAATGAACGACGCCAC
>JAEUJT010000245.1 GCA_016793525.1 Archangium sp.
CCCGACCTGCAGAAGCAGATCGGCGAGGAGCGCGGCAAGACCGAGTTCGTGAAGGTCAACGAAGACCTCCGCCGCCTGGCTGTCAAAATCGAGCGGAGCTGAGGCGCTCGCGGGTTACGCAGCTGCAGTTCAGGCAACTGCAGTTCAGGCAGCTGCAATTCAGGCAGCCGAGTCGGTGCTCTTCGCCTTGTCGTCGGTGGCGTAGAGCACCACCGGCTCTTTCTTCTTCAGCACCACGTCTTCGGAGATGACCACCTCTTTCGTGGTCTTCTTCGAGGGCACCTCGTACATGATGTCGAGCATCACGGCCTCGAGAATGGCGCGGAGGCCACGGGCGCCGGTCTTGCGGCGAATCGCCTCGGTGGAGATCGCCTTGAGCGCACCGTCGGTGAACTTGAGCAGCACTTGATCGAGGTCGAGCAGCTTCTTGTACTGCTTGGTCAGCGCGTTGCGCGGCTTCACCAGAATGTCGATCAGCGCCGGCTCGTCGAGCTCTTCGAGCGCGGTGACCACCGGCAGGCGCCCGATGAACTCGGGGATCATGCCGAACTTGAGCAGGTCTTCAGGCTCGACCGCGTGGAGCAGCTCCGACAGCGAACGCCCCTTCTTGCTCTTCACGTCGGCGCCGAAGCCCAGGGAGCGGCCTCCCAAGCGCCGGTCGACGATCTGATCCAGCCCGCCGAACGCGCCGCCGCAGATGAAGAGAATGTTGGTGGTGTCGACCTGCAAGAATTCTTGCTGGGGGTGCTTGCGGCCGCCCTTGGGCGGAATGTTGGCGACGGTGCCTTCGATGATCTTGAGCAGCGCCTGCTGCACGCCTTCACCGCTCACGTCGCGGGTGATGCTCGGGTTCTCTGACTTGCGCGCGATCTTATCGATCTCGTCGATGTAGACGATGCCGCGCTGGGCCCGCTCGATGTCGCCTTCAGCCGCCTGGAGCAGGTTGACGATGATGTTCTCGACGTCTTCACCCACGTACCCGGCCTCGGTGAGGCAGGTGGCGTCGGCGATGGTGAACGGCACGTTGAGAATGCGCGCCAGCGTCTGGGCCAGCAGCGTCTTGCCGGAGCCGGTGGGGCCGAGGAGCAGAATGTTCGACTTCTGCAGCTCGACGTCGTCCATCGCGATCTTCGACTCGATGCGCTTGTAGTGGTTGTGCACCGCGACCGAGAGCACCTTCTTGGCGCGGTCTTGACCGATGACGTATTCGTCGAGAATGCCCTTGATCTCGCTCGGCCGCGGGATGCGCAGCTTGGTGTCCTTCGTGTCTTCGCGGTCGATCTCTTCGGCGATGATGTCGTTGCAGAGCCCGATGCACTCGTCGCAGATGTAGACGGTGGGCCCGGCGATGAGCTTCTTCACCTCTTTCTGCGACTTGCCGCAGAAGGAGCAGCACAACGTCTGACCACCGTCTCGACCGAAGCTCTTCGAAGCCATTCGCCGCTCAGCCTAACCAGCCCGCCGACGCCGCGCGAGCTGCCGTGGTGTTTTCGACCGTCACTTCTTGTCAGCGGGAGGCGTGACCTTCTTCTGGCTGACGACCTCGTCGATCAGGCCGTACTGCTTGGCCTCCGACGCGCCCATGAAGAAGTCGCGATCGCAGTCTTTCTCGATGCGCTCGTAGGCGTGGCCGGAGTGTTTGGAGAGAATGTCGTACAGCGCCTTGCGGAGCCGCAGCATCTCGGCGACCTGAATCTCCATGTCTTTCGACTGACCGCGCGCGCCGCCGAGCGGCTGGTGGATCATGATTCGCGCGTTGGGGAGAGCGAAGCGCTTGCCCTTCGCGCCCGCGCACATCAACACCGCGCCCATCGACGCCGCCTGGCCGATGCAGATCGTGGAGACCTGGGGCTTCACGTACTGCATGGTGTCGTAGATGGCCAAACCGGCCGTCACCGAGCCGCCCGGCGAGTTGATGTAGATGTTGATGTCTTTGTCGGGGTCTTCCGATTCGAGGAACAGCAGCTGCGCCGTGACGAGGTTCGCCACGTCGTCGTCGACCTCGGTGCCCAACATGATGATGCGGTCTTTCAGCAGGCGGCTGTAGATGTCGTACGAGCGTTCTCCGCGGTGGGTCTGCTCGACGACGTACGGCACGGGCATGTAGGGCATGGGCTGCTCCTGTGTTTCGGGTCAGTACTTCGCGTGCTGGGTGATGAGGTTGACGGCCTTCTGCTCGACCGCGCGGCTGCGGAGCGCGTTGAGCGACTCGGCGTCGCGCACCTGCTTCTGCACCGCGGCGAGGGGCACCCCGGCGTCGTCGGCCATGTCTTGCATCTGGGCCAAAACGTCTTCGTCGCTGGCCTCGAGCTTCTCGTGTTTGGCGATGGCCTCGAGGAGCAGCTGACCGCGCAGGTCGAGCTCGGCCTTGGGGCGCATCTCGTCGCGCAGCGAGTCCCAATTCAGGTTGAGCATGCGCGGGTCGATGCCCTGGCGAGACAGGTTGCGCAGCGCCGACTCCAACATCGCGTCGACCGCGCGGGCGAGCATCGACTTGGGCAGCTCGAACGGGTTCTTCTCGATCAACGCCTTGAACACCCCTTCGCGCTCGTCGCGCCAGGCTGTGGCCTTGGCGGCACGCTCGAGGTCGGTGCGCACCTTGCTCTTCAGCTCGGCCACGGTGGTCAGCCCCAGAGTTACAGCGAACGCGTCGTCGAGCGCGGGCACCTTCTTGGCCTTGAGCGCCTTGAGGGTGATCTTGATTTTGGCCGTCTTCCCCTTCACCGCGTCGACCCGGTAGTCGGCGGGGAACGTGGTGTCGAACTCGGTGGAGGCGCCGATGGCGATGCCCGCGAGCTGCGAGACGTTCCCCTCGATGAACTGGCCAGCGGCGACGTCGACCACCGCGTCACGCGCGGTGCTGCCGGGGAACGGCTGGCCGTCGATGGTGGCGTCGAAGTCGACGGTGGCCACGTCGCCGGTCTGCGCGACGGTGCGGCCGTTGACCTCTTCGACCACCGCGCGCGACTGGCGGAGGCGGTCGATCTGCTCGGTCACCTTCTCTTCGGCCACGGCGGCGTCGTGTTTGGTGAGCTGGAGGCCGCGGTAGTCTTTCGCGGTCAGTACCGGCTTCACCTCGACCCGCGCGGTGAACGCGTACGGCTGGTTGGCGACGAACGTGCCGCCGGAGAGGTGCGGCTCGCCCACAGCATCGACCTTGTGTTCCTGCGCCGCGTCGACGAAGGCGTTGAGCTGCACGCGGCGCATCACGTCGGCGTGCACCTCGGTGCCGAAGCGCTGCTCGAGAATGCGGCGGGGGATCTTGCCGGGGCGGAAGCCGGGCAACTTTACCTGGCGACCGAGCTCGACGAATGCCTGCGTGAGCGCCTGCTCAACCACCGCTGGCTCGACTTCGATCGACAGCCGCTTCTCGATGGGGGAGACGTCTTCAACCTGTACCTTCATACGGCCTCGCTGGAAAAATGACGGAAGTCGAAGGCTCTACGAGAGGGCCTCCACCCGGTCAACGCTTCACTTGCGGGCCTGCCACCACAACGCACGACCGGAGTGTCTCGACCAGAGCCACGACACGCAATCTGCAGAATGGGCAGGCACCGCGGTAGAGTCGACCCACGTGCCCGGCGCGCCCCCCATGAGCGACCCTGAAGCGGAGATTGCGCGGCTGCGAGCGCTCCTCGAGGAGCGAGAAGCCCAGCTCGCCGGCTACCTGCGCCAGCGCGGTGAGCAGCTGCTCGAGCAGGTGAAGCGCTCGCGGGAGATCGAAGCCACCCGGGCGCACGCGGCGACCATCGACCCGGTGATGGGGGTGCTCCAGCACGGGTTGTTCCACGAGCGGCTGCAGTTCGAGGCCCGGCGCGCGGTCGAGCTGAAGCGCCCGCTGGGGGTGCTGGTCGCCGATCTCGATCGCCTCGCCGACTACAACGCCGCCCGCGGCTACCGGGCCGGTGACGAGGCCTTGAGCGTGGTGGGCCGCACGGTGCGAGTCATGTTCGAGCAACGACGGAGGGCGCGGCCCGCGGTGCTGGGTCGAGAGCGCGGAGACTGCTTCGCCATCGTCCTCCCCTACGCCGATCGCGAAGAGACCGAGGCCTTGGCTGAAGCCGTGCGCCACGTGGTCGAGCGCGTGTCGTTCGGCGCCGATCGGCTCACGGTGAGCGTGGGCGCAGCGTTCAGCACGGGTGTCGATGGCCGGTGTACCGAGCTCCTCCCCGTAGCGTTGGCGGCGCAACAGCGGGCGTCGAAGGCCGGCGGCAACCGGGTGGAGCTGGCGTGAGCGCACGGCCCCTCGTGGTGGGTTTCTGGATCGACCCGTTCGAGGCGCTTCGGCCCGGGCACGACACGTCGCTCGAGCTGATGCTCGGGTGCTTGGAGCGCGGCCATCGGGTGGTGTGCTTCGAGCAACGCGACGTGAGCGTGCGAGGTGCGCAGCCGGTGGCGGCCCTCCGTGAGGTGACGCTCGCGACCTCCGCAGGTCGGCTGGCGTGTGGACCACGGCAGGCACCGACCCCGCTCCAATCGCTCGACGCGGTGTGGCTGCGCAGAGACCCGCCAGTCGACGCCACGTTCATTCACGTGACGCTGATGCTGGAGCCGCTGACACACCCGCTGCTCATCAACCGGCCCGCCTCACTTCGCGACTGCAACGAGAAGCTCTACGCGCTCGACTTCGCCGACCTCGGGCCCGAGACGGTGGTCAGCAGCGACCCCGCCGAGCTCCTGGCCGCGCTCGAGCGTTTCGGCGGCCGCGCGGTTTTGAAGCCGCTCGACGGCTGCGGCGGGGCGGGCATCGAGCTCCTCGAGGGGCTCGGCGCCTCAACCCGGGCGAGCCTCGAGGCGGCGACGAGCGCGGGGCAACGGCCGACGCTGGTGCAGCGTTTCCTCGAGGCGTCGCGCGAGGGCGACAAGCGAATCCTCCTCCTCGACGGGCGGCCGCTCGGCGCGGTGCTTCGCCAACCGAGGCCCGGGGAGTTTCGCTGCAACTTCGCCCAGGGCGGGAAAGGTGTGGCCACCACCGTCACGCCGCGAGAGCGCCTCATCTGCGAGCGGCTCGCCCCCGACCTCCTCCGCCGCGGGCTGCACTTCGTGGGCATCGACGTCATCGGCGAACACCTCACCGAGATCAACGTCACCAGCCCCACCGGGTTGGTTGAGATCAACGCGCTCGATGGAAAGCGGCTCGAGCTCGACGTCGTACGCTGGCTCGAGGCGAACGCGCCCCGCTCGCTCAGCGCTTGAGCAGCCCGAGAATCGGCACCACCAGCGCGACGATGGCCTCACCGGCCACGAAGCCGCTGGCCAAGGGCATCTGGTACACCTGTTCGGTCGATGGCGAGCGGCGGCGCCACACCGCGCCGGCGAGGCCACCGAGCACCATGGGAAGCACCACCGCGCCGGGCGTCAACATGCCCATGCCGATGCCGGTGGCCGAGGGCACCGCCGATTTGAAGCGCGGCTCGAGCAGCGCCAACACCACGCCGAGCGCCAGCCCCACCGCGAGCGCGGGCAAGCTGCCGGGGGCCAACCCCTCCACGCCCCGGGACAGCAGCTCGGCGAAGCCAGCCCACTTCACGCTCGCCGGCGACGAGAGCCCCTGCTCGCCCAGGCCGTAGCGATCTCGAAGCAGCGGGTACACCCACGCGGCCATCAGCGCGCCGACGCACACGGCCATCACGTGAATGGCGGTGGTGTGATCGGGCCGCCCGCCGACCACCCGGGTGGCGCGCTGGTTCTGCATCAGGTGCTCGCCGCTCGCAGGGAGAAGGCCGGCCAAGCCGCTGCCCACCATGTTGATGGCGATGCTGCCGGGGAAGAACACCCCCAGCGCTCCCTGTGCCGCGTTGGCGAGCGCGCTGATCGGCGCGTAGTTCGTCTCCCCCAGCACCCGCGTGCCGATGAGAATGAGCGGGAACGAGAGTGCGATCGACGCCAGCGTCACGAACACCGACATGCCCAAAAACACCGACTGCACCACGCAGAGCGCGATGGTCAGCAGCACCACGCCGCCGATGGTCACGGCCAGCGGCACCTCGTGATCGCGGGGCCCTTCGGGAGTGTGGCGCAGCCGCAGCGAGCTGAGCGCCTTGACGATCTTCCGCCAGCTCAGCAGCAAGGTGGTGAGCCCGCCCGACACCATCAGCCCGGTGGCCGGCCACATCACCCAGCGCAGGGTGGCCGCGAAGGTGGGCTCGGCGATGTAGCCGCGCTCGAGCAACCACGGCGGGAGCACGAGCCACGACAGCACCATGCCCAGGCCCATCGAGAGCGTGACGCGCACGCCGATCAACATGCCGGAGCCGAAGCTGAGCAGGCTCCAGCCCATGCCCATGCGCAGCTTCTCGAGCGATGCGCTGAACGCAGTCACCTCGGGGATCAGCTTGAGCGCGCTGCTCCGACACGCGGCCACCACCGCCGCCACGCCGAAGCCGAGGCCCAGCGCCCGGGTGCGCGAGCGCGCCTGACCGGTGTCGGCGGAGAGCGCCAGAATCGTCTCCCCGGCGACGGCTCCGCCCACGAAGGGCAGCGCCTCGTCGTCGATGAAGTGACGCCGAAACGGAATGGCGAGGAACACGCCCAGCGTTCCCGCGAGCGAGAACCAGAGAAAAATCTCGAGCGTCTGGAGGTGGAGCGCGAAGCCGAGCTCGGGCTTGGCGTTGAGGAGATCGAAAGCCGCCAACAGCACCGAGAAGAACGCGGTGGTACCGGCCGAAGTACCAGCAGCTTGCGCCGCATTGAGCTCGACGCTGCTGGGTGCGCGCCGCCGGCCCCAAGCCGAGAAGCACACGAACCCCAGAAACGCGCTCACCAGCGACAGGTTCGGGCCGAAGCCGAGCTTCAGCACCACGTACGGGAGG
>JAEUJT010000275.1 GCA_016793525.1 Archangium sp.
CCTGAACATTCCCTTCTCGTTCGCGAACAACGCCACCATTGGCCTTGGCGTCGAGCCCGGCATCGTCGCGTCGTACGAGCTGACGGAGCGCGCTGAGATCTTCACGGGCGCCCTCGTCTCGTACAACCAGCAGATCTGGTCGCGCACGGCGTCGCAGAGCGCCACCTACGCGGGCTTCACCGGCACGCTGCGCGGCGGCTTCGCGTACGCGATCATGTCGAAGGCCGGCATCTTCGTGAACGTCGACCTGTACGCGGGCTACGAGCCGGTTCGCCGCAAGATCGTCATCGGCGACCAGAACACCGGTCTCGCCCTCGGCGCGGCGATCACCGCCGGCTTCCAGATGTCGCTGTAAGTCGAGCTTCGCTGAAGGCGGTACAACGCGCGGTCGTCGCTCACGAAGCGATGGCCGCGCGTTTTTCTTTGGCCGTACGCAGCACGAGCCCCAGCGCGGTCGCCACCGCCGCGGCGTCGTCGAGCATGCCCAGCACAGGCACGACGTCGGGTACCAGGTCGACCGGCAGCACCACGTACAGCAGCGTCGCCAGGCCGACCCACGTGCGCCACCGAGGGGAGAGGTGTCGAAGGCCCATGCTCAGACAACGCGCGGCGTGGAAAACGATTTCAGCGCGGCCTGGCGCGGTGCGACACTCGCGGAATCATGGGCAAAAAGAAGAAGGCGTGGTCGGACACCACCCGCGAATCGTACGACTTTCACGTGCACCCGGCGGGGACACTGCGGCTCGATGAGATCGACCTCGACGAGCGCGTGACCGACAAGAAGGGCGCCGACGACGAGCTCGAGGAGCTGCAGGAGAAGCTGTTCGAGCTTCAGGTGCGATACTGGCTCGAGAAGCGCCAGGCGGTGCTCGTGTTCGAAGGCTGGGACGCGGCGGGGAAAGGCGGCGCCATCAAGCGGCTCACGGCGCTCATGGATCCGCGCGGGTACAAGGTGTGGCCCATCGCCGCACCAGGCGAGGAGGAGCGCTCGCATCACTACCTCTACCGCTTCTCGACGCGCATGCCGCCTCGGGGCACGTTGGCGATCTTCGATCGCAGTTGGTACGGCCGGGTGCTCGTCTAGCGCGTCGAGGGCTTCGCCAGCGCCAAGGAGTGGAACCGCGCGTACGACGAGATCAACGCGTTCGAGCGCATGCACACCGACGACGGCCTGACGATGGTGAAGTTCTTCCTCCACATCGACTCCGACACGCAGCTCGAGCGCTTCAAGGCCCGCGAGAAAGACCCGATCAAGAACTTCAAGATCGGCCCCGACGACTGGCGCAATCGAAAGCGCCGCAAAGACTACGAGGCCGCGTACCAAGACATGTTCGACCGCACCCACCGACCTGACGCCCCGTGGGTGCCCGTACCGGCGAATGACAAGCGCATGGCTCGGCTCATCGTGCTGCGAACTGCCGTGCGCGCGCTCGACACGTGAGGTGCGTCGCGCTCGCACTGACGGTGTCGATCTCCGCTCTGGCTGATCCAGTTGCGGTGGCTCGACGTGGGCCCGCGTCGCTCGTGGTCGACGGAGATCTCGTCGACTGGAACCTGGGCCGTTTCTCGGTGGCACCTCCAACTTTTTTTGGCGACGGCACCACGTTCACCGAAGAAGGCCGAGTCACCTCGAACGACGATCAGTCTGCGCAGCTGTTTTTTGCGTACCGAGCTGGCGAGTTGCTCATGGCGGCGGCGGTGCGCGACGACGACGTGCAGTCGAAGCCCGCCGGCGAGCAGTGGCGCGGCGATGGCCTCGAGCTGCTCGTCCCTCGGCGTGGGGCGCCCATGCTGCACCTCGGCGTCAACCCCGTCGGCGACGTACACGTGTTCTCGAAGGGTGCCGACAAAGACATTCGCGCCGCGGCGCAGCTCGTGCCCGGCGGGTGGCACGTCGAGGTGCGAATTCCATTCTCCGCGCTGGGGCTCACCGGCCGTGAAGCGTCGGTGCCGCTGAACATCGCGATGCGCGACGTCGATGCTGCTGACTCCGTGCCTGCACACCGGGTGTGGAGCGGTCAGCGCCACGGCCTCCCCGCCTCCGCGGGAACATTGCTGCTCGACGTGAGCCCGCCCCCGGCCTCCACCTGGCCGACCTGCGCACCGTGGAAGGGCGTGGTCTCCGTGCGTGCGCCGCTGACCGTGAAGGGCCGCGCGCTGATGGCCGGAGCCGCTCCCGTGGTGCTGCGCATGGTGAACTTTCAGTCGGCCCGCGCGAACTGGCAGACCTTCTGGACCTCGTTCGACGAGGCGCAGATTCGCCGCGACCTCGATTCGGCGCAGCGGCTCCGCGCCAACGCGGTTCGGCTCTTCGTCTTCGACGCGGCGTTCGGCATTCCCGAGGTGAAGCCTCAAATGCTCGAGCGCCTCCGCTTCGTCGTGCGCGAAGCCGCGTCGCGCGGGATTCTCAGCGTGGTGAGCTTCTTCCCCTTCAAGAAGGAGTTCCGCCGCGAATGGTACGGCCCGATGCGCGAGCACCTCGAGGCCGTGGTTTCGGCGTTCCGCGGAGATCCCTCCATCGCGATGTGGGACCTGATGAACGAGCCCGACCACGCGTGGGCGCTCAGCGACGGCGGCGTGACGGTGAGCGACGTGTCGAACTGGGCAACCGAGATGGCGAAGGCCGTTCGCGCTGTGGATCCAACGCACCTCGTGACCGTGGGCCAGGCGGGCCATTTCATCGATGCCGCGCAGGTGACGCCGGAGAACGCACTGCCCTTCGTCGATGTGCAGTCGGTGCACTGGTACGGAGAACCTGACAGTGTCAAGTCGTGGTTCCAGCGCGCGACCGAGCGCACATCGGGTGCCGTGGTGCTCCAAGAAGTCGGCACCACCAATCTCTTCTTCAGCGAAGCAGAGGCGTCGTCACGGCTCGACGCGGTGTGCGCCGAAGCGGCGAAACACGGCTTCGCCGGCGTCGGGTATTGGGAGCTGTTCGATCACCCGGTCGGCTCCATGGCGCACCAGACTCCGCGCTGGAGCGAGTCGGTGGAGAACGACTTCGGGCTCCTCACCGCCGATGGCCGGCCGAAGCAGCAGGCTGCGTCGTTCTGCAGGTGCCTCGCGGTGCCGCAGCTGCGCGTTGAGCGCCCGGCTACCGCGAAGTGAAGTCGGGCAGCCGACCGTTCAATTTCGTCTCGCGCCGCAGCACGTCGCTCCACGGCGCGCGTTTGGCGATGACGATGGCGCGCTCGCATTCAGCCCACACCAACGGCCCCAGCAGCTGCCAGTTCGGTGGATCCACGACGGTCAGCTCGAGGCCGCCCACGGTGAACTCGACGCGCAGCGGCGCGCTGTCATCTGCCGGCGTCACCGCGGCCATCGCCTTCTCCAGCCCCGTGCGCACGCGCGCTACCAGCTCGGCATCGACGCGACGGTCAGCCGTCGGACCGAGGAGCATCGCGAGCCCGTCGGTGTGAATGCGCACGACCTTCGCCGTTGCGCACGCGGCCTTCATCGCATCGACCATTGCGCGCAGGGCCGCGTGGCCGGCCTCGAAGCCGTAGCGCATGTTGAACAGCGTGAAGGCCACCGGGTCGACCACCACCGCGCCCATCACCCAGCCGTCGGCGTGCCCGTGGGTGGAGAGGTCGTACTCCTCCTTGAGCAACGTGCCCTGCGTCAGCGCGAGCGCGTGAAACGCCCCCGTCACCGCGTCGGGGCGACCGGTGCGGTGGAGCTCGGCTTCGACCAGCGCGTCGACGAGGAACGACGCCGCGTCGCTCCGGCCCACCGCGCGAGGGAACAGCGCCAGGAGCGCCTTCTCACTCCGCTCCGAAATCGTCGACGGCGTCGTCACTCGACCGTGACGCTCTTGGCGAGGTTGCGGGGCTGGTCGACGTCGGTGCCGCGGAGATCGGCCACGTGGTACGCGAGCAGCTGCAGCGGCACCGTGGCGATGATGGGCGCGATGAGCGCGCTCGACGCGGGAATCTCGATGGAGCAGGTGGCCAGCGACGCCGCGTGGGTGTCTCCCGCCTCGACCACGGCGATGACGGCGCCGCCGCGCGCCCGCACCTCTTCGATGTTCCCCAGAATCTTGTCGTAGTGCACCGCCGGCTGCCGCGGCGCGATGACCACCACCGGCAGCGTCTCGTCGATGAGCGCGATGGGCCCGTGTTTCATCTCGCCGCCCGCGTAGCCCTCGGCGTGAATGTACGAGACCTCCTTCAGCTTCAGCGCCCCCTCGAGCGCCACGGGGTGCATCGGCCCGCGCCCGAGGAAGAGAAAGTCGGTCGCGTTCATGAAGCGCCGCGCGATGTCTTTCACCGCCGCCTCGGTCTGGAGCGCCTGCTCGATGAGCTTCGGCACCTCGCTCAGCGCGGAGAGGTGTTTCTGCGCCGCTTCGGCCGTGAGCACGCCGCGCAGCCGCCCGAGCTTGAGCGCCACCAGGTACAGCCCGACGAGCTGGGTGGTGAAGGCCTTGGTCGAGGCCACGCCGATTTCGGGGCCGGCGTTGGTGAGCACGGTGACATCGGCCTCGCGGGTCATCGCGGAGCCGACCACGTTGCACAACGTCATCGTCGAGGCGCCGAGCCGCTTCGCCTCGCGCATCGCCGCCAGGGTGTCGAGCGTCTCGCCAGACTGGCTGATGGCCACCGCGAGCTGATTCTTCGACACGAGCGGCTCTCGGTAACGAAACTCGCTCGCCAGCTCGACCTCGACGGGAATCTTCGCCAGCGACTCGAGCATCCACTTGCCGGCGAGGCCCGCGTGGAACGACGTGCCACACGCCACCACCCAGATGCGCTCGAGCGACTTGGCCTCGGCCTCGTTGATGGTCCACCCGTCGAGGTGCACGTTGCCTTCGCTGCGCAGCACCCGGCCGCGCATGGTGTCGGCGACCGCGCGCGGTTGCTCCCACATCTCCTTGTGCATGAAGTGGCGGTGGCCACCTTTTTCCGCCATCGCCGGCGTCCACTCCACGCGCTTCGGGGCGCGCGTCACTGGAGCCCCGCCGCGGTCGAACACCGTCACGCCCTCGGCGCGCACCACCGCCAGGTCTCCGTCGTCGAGAAAGACGATGTCGCGGGTGTGCTCCAAGAGCGCCGCGACGTCAGACGCCACGAAGTTCTGGCCCTGGGAGAGCCCGAGCACCATGGGCTGCGAATCGCGCGTGCACACGATGGTTGAAGGGTCGTCGTTGGCGATGACCACCAGCGCGTAGGTGCCCTTCACCTGCTTCAGCGCCGCCCGCACCGCGTCGGCCAGCGCGCGGGTCTTTTTCAGCTCTTCGCGAATGAGGTGGGCGAACACCTCGGTGTCTGTCTCCGAGGCGAAGGTGTGGCCCTGCGCCCGCAGCGCGGCCTTCAACGCGAGGTGGTTCTCGATGATGCCGTTGTGCACCACCGACACACCTTCGTACGTGTGGGGGTGCGCGTTCTCGTCGGTCGGTCGCCCGTGGGTCGCCCAGCGGGTGTGGCCGATGCCGGTGGTGCCGACCGGAGGCTCCGCAGCGAGCTTGCCCTCGAGGTTCAGCAGTTTGCCGGCGGCGCGTACGACGGTGAGCTTCGTGCCGTCGAGCACGGCGACCCCCGCGGAGTCATACCCCCGGTACTCGAGGCGCTTCAGCCCCGCGGCGAGAATGGGTGCTGCTTGCTTCGGGCCGACGTAGCCAACGATGCCACACATGGAATGTCTCCTTCAGTGCTCCACCGCGGGTGCGGCATTCAACCCTGGGAGAGGCGTTTTTGTGCCGCCCGCCGCGATTCGGCCCAGTTCGCGCGTACCGTCTGCGGCGTACGCGAGAGCGCAAGGGCGTTGGAGGGTACGTTTTTGGTGATGGTGCTGCCCGCTGCCACAAACGCGCCATCGCCCACCGTGACTGGCGCCACGAGCTGGGTGTCGCTGCCGATGAAGACGCCGTCGCCCAGCACCGTCTGGTGTTTGTTTACGCCGTCGTAGTTGCAGGTGATGGTGCCCGCGCCGATGTTGCAGTTGGCGCCGATCTCCGCGTCTCCCAGGTACGCCAGGTGGCCTGCCTTGGAGCCCTTCTTCAGGCGCGCCTTCTTCGTCTCCACGAAGTTACCGATGTGCACGCCCTCGTCGAGCACCGTGCCGGGCCGCAGCCGCGCGAAGGGCCCGACGTGGCACGCCGGGCCGACCACCGCTTCTTCGAGCACCGAATACGGCTTCACATGGGAGTCGTCGCCCACGGTGGAGTGCACCAGCACGCAGCCGCTGTCGACGTGCACCCGCGCGCCGATTTCACACTCCCCGCTGATCGTGACGTTGGGGGCGATGATGGTGTCGGGGCCGATCTCCACACCTTCGTCGATGAAGGTGCTCGCCGGGTGTTGCAGCGTCACGCCCGCGAGCTGGTGGCGCCGGTTGATGCGCGCGCGGAGGACCTCGGTGCGCTCGGCGAGCTCGACCCGGTCGTTGATGCCCGCGAGCTCGGCGGCGTCGGCCTCGACCGCGGTGACCGTGCCCACCTTCGCCGCGGCGGCGACGATGTCGGTGAGGTACAGCTCGCCCTGCGCGTTCTGCGGCGTGAGTTTTTCCAGCGCGCCCCACAGAAACGTGGAGTCGACGAGGTACAGCCCGGCGTTCACCTCGCGCACCTCACGCTGGGCCGGCGTCGCGTCGCGCTCTTCGACGATGCTCACCACGCGCTGCGCTCCGTCGCGGATGATGCGGCCGTAGCCAGTTGGGCTCGGCGGCCGGCAGGTCAACATCGCCAGCGGGCCCGGTGCGGCCTTGGCGGCGTCGTGGAGCCGCTTCAACGTCTCCGCCGTCACCAGCGGCACGTCACCGGAGAGAATGAGGACCTTGCCGTTGAACCCAGCCAGCGCCGTACGCGCGGCGGCCGCCGCATCGCCCGTTCCACGTTGTTGCGATTGGGTCGCAAATGCGACTGGGTTGCCAGAGAAGGCGTTGCCCAGCGCGCTTTGTACGGCCTCTCCGTGGTGGCCGATGACCGCGACCACCGGCGACGCGCCGATCTCGAACGCGCGCGTCATCGGGTACCAGGCCATGGGGCGGCCGAGGAGCGTGTGGAGCACTTTCGGGGTGGTCTCGGACTTCATGCGGGTGCCCTTGCCCGCGCACAGCACCACGGCGGCCAGCGCCTGAGTCATGAGCAGCCTCTTCTCAGAGGCATTTCACGCGGTCAACGAGCGCCGACGCGCGACAGCAGCGGTCGGGGAAGCGGCGCGGGTGCCTCGGCGCGAACCTCGACACCCAGCTGGCCGGAGCCAGGCAGCACGGTGACATGGAACGACGGCGCGATGACGGTGATGGGCGACGGCGTATGGGGGATCATCGAAGGGCTCCAACCAGCGCCCGTTGGGCGACGAAGCCCTGGAGCGCCTCACGCTGCGACGGCAGCAAGTCCAAGAAGCGAACACCCATGCCGGCCACGGCCAACACGCCGCCTCGCACCGTGCGCACCACCTTGCCCAGCACGGTGAAGGCGCGGCGGCCCGGCAGCTCGATGCGCAGCGTGATGTGCCGGCCTTCAGGCACCAGCGCGGGGGTTTTCACGAAGATGCCCGACGACGAGATGTCGACCGCCTCCGCGAAGACCGGCTCATTCCAGCTCCAGAAACGAACGGGTCCGGTGAGCGGAACACGTACATCGATGTCAGGTCGTGCACCCATGACGAGGTGCGTCAGCAATGCCAGTGCCAGGAAGTGTTTTCAGCTGGTTATGCGTCGTTCAAGGCGCTGGGAAGCACGCGTCCATGGCATCCGTGCCACACCTGGAGCGAGGGCGCGGGAGGGGAGGCGGCGCACGTCGGCGTCTCGGCCCAAACAGCGCTGTTCGGCGCGCCGGTATATGGAGGCGTGATGACCCGACGCATCGTCATCGCGGTGGTGGCCTGCTTGGCCGCCTCTCCGGCTTTTGCCATTCGGCCCTATGCCAGCGGGGCGGTCGCCAGCGAGCACCACCTGGCCTCCGAAGCCGGCGTGGAGATGTTGAAGGCGGGCGGCAACGCCATTGATGCGGCGGTGTCGGCGGCCTTCATGTTGGCGGTGGTCGCGCCCTACCACTCGGGCCTGGGCGGCGGCGGCTTCGCGCTGGTGCACATGGAGGGCACGGCGACCCCTCGGGCGTTGGATTTTCGCGAGGTGGCTCCGGCGGCGGCGAGCCGCGACATGTACCTGCGCGACGGGGGCGTGGTGCCGCGGGCCTCCATCGATGGCGCGCTGGCGGTGGCGGTGCCGGCGGCGGTGCAGGGGTACTTGGCGCTCCACCAGGCGCATGGCGTGCTGCCCCGAATGAAGGTGCTGGCGCCGGCCATTCGCGTGGCGAAGCAGGGCTTCGTGGTGACGCCGTGGTACCGGAATTTCGCCACCATGCGCGAGTCATGCCTGCGCAGCGATGGCGAGGCTTCGCGGCTCTTCCTCCGCCCGGGAGA
>JAEUJT010000276.1 GCA_016793525.1 Archangium sp.
AGCGCCGCCTCGACTCCGCCCCTGGGCGCCGTGTCGTTTTCGGCTTCGGGCGGCGCCGGAGGCCCCTACACCTGGTCACTGGTGACGGCGGGGTCGGGCGCCGCGACCATCAACTCGAGCGGCAGCTACCGCGCTGGCCCAGTCGAGGCCACCGACGTCATTCGCGCGATCGATGGGCTCGGCAACATCGCGACCGCGACCATCACCGTCACCAACGCGCTCGCCATCACCCCGCCGGTGGTGACGCTGGCCCCCCGCGCGAGCCAGGCCTTCACCGCCACCGGCGGCAGCGCCGCGGGCTACGCGTGGACCCTCGTCACCAACGCGTCGGGCGCTACCTTCGATGCGGGGGCCGCCTTCTACACCGCGGGTCCCATGGGCGGCACGACGGACTCGGTGCGCGTCACCGACTCCCTGGGCGCCGTCGCCAACGCCACCATCACCATTGGCCCGGGCGTCACGGTCGCGCCGGCCACGGCCACCATCACTCCGCGCGGCGTACGCACCTTCGTGGCCAGCGGCGGCAGCGGTACTGGCTTCACCTGGGCCTTGAGCACCAACGCCTCGGGCGGCGCCATCGACGCCGCCGGCAGCTACACCGCGGGCACCACCGGAGGCGTCACCGACGTCGTCACCGCCACCGACTCCCTGGGCAACACCGGCTCGGCGACCCTCTCGGTGAGCCCCGGCGTCACCGTGACTCCGACGTCACCGGCCGTCCCCCCGCGCGGCGCGCTGGCCTTCACCGCGGCCGGCGGTACGGGCTTCGGCTTCACCTGGACCTTCGCCGACCGGCGCTCGGGCAACACCGCCACCGTCGACAGCCTTGGCCAGTACCAAGCGGGTACCATGGGCGGGGTGGTCGACGTGATTCGCGCCACCGACTCCGCGGGCAACGTGGGGCTCGTCAACGTGACGGTCACCAGCGGCATCGCCATTTCGCCGGCCATGCCGCGCGCGGCGCCGCTCGGCGTCATCGACTTCACCGCGAGCGGCGGAGCCGACGGCGGCTACAGCTGGCAGCTGCGCACCAACGCCTCGCAGGGCACCATCGACGCGGCGAGCGGCCGGTACGCCGCAGGGGCCATCGGTAACACCACCGACGTGGTCGAGGCCACCGACACGCTCGGCAACACCGCGTCGGTCAACGTGCTGGTGTCGAGCAGCGTGACGTTGATGCCGGCGGTGGTTTCGCAGGCGCCGCGCAGCACGCGCACCTTCACTGTCACCGGAGGCACGGCGCCGTTCACCTGGGGGCTGCCCAGCAACGGCTCCGGCGCGTCCATCTCCGACGGCGGCGTGTACACCGCTGGGCCCACACCCAACGCCACCGACGTGGTGCAGGTCACGGACGCGGCCGGCATCGCCGCCAGCGCGACCGTCAACGTCACCGCCGGCGTCAGCCTCACCCCGGCGGTGCTGACGCTGCCGGTGCGCGGCACCCAGACGTTCGTGGCGGCGGGCGGCAGCGGCACGGGCTTCTCGTGGGCGATCAGCACCAACGCCTCGGGTGGCTCCATCGACGAGAGCGGCCTGTACACCGCGGGGCGCACGGCCGGGGTCGACGTGGTGCTGGCCACCGATTCGCTGGGCAACACAGCGTCCGCAAACGTGACGGTCAACGCGTCGACCGGCCCCGATACCCAGACGCCCTTCGCGGAGCGGCCTCCTGTCAGCGGGTGGTCGTGTGGGTGCGAGGCAGCCCCCGTCGATGCCGCGTCGGCCTTCGGGGCGTTGGCCGTGTTCGCGTTGGCTCGGCGCGGGCGTCGGCGCGTTGGCTCCGTGGCCCGGTCGAGCAGCTGGCGCCACGTGGCGGCACTCGCCCTGGTCCTGCTCCCGGCGCTCGCCCTCGCCGCTCCGGCGAAGAAGGCGACCGCAGTGAAGCCGAAGCCGCCGGCCGCGACGCCGGCGCCGGCGCCTGCCCCCGCGCCTGCGACACCGCCGCCGCCCGTCGCGGAGCCTGCGCCCACTCCGCCCGTTCCCGCGCCTGCGACACCACAGAAGCCCTCCGTCGCGGTGCTCGACGTCGAGGTGACGGTTCCGAACGAGAAGCTCGACGCCGCGGCTTTCAGCGAGATGTTGGTGTCGGCCTTCGACGGTACCGGGTTGTTCCGCGTCACGAGCGCGAAGGACCTGGCCACCATGTTGGGTCTCGAGCGGCAGCGGCAGCTGATGGGCTGCAGCGAAGACTCGAGCTGCATGGCCGAGTTCGCCAACGCGCTCGGCACCGACCTGGTGTTGGTGGCGACGGTGGGCAAGGTGGCCGACAACTACCTGGTGACGGTGCGCCTCATCGACGGGCGAAGGTCACGCGTGGCCGCGCGCGGCAGCGTGCAGTCGCAAGACGCCAACCTGCTCCTCTCGGCGATCTGGTCGGCGGCCCAGCAGACCATCGACACCTACGGCAACACGCTTCCCCCTGAACAAGCGAACGCCTGGGCCAAGCGCCCCCGGCAGGCCCCGCCCGAGGCGCTGGTGTCGGAGAGCCGCACCCCGTCGCTCTTCGGCGTCACCCTGGGCGCGGTCGGCGGCTACCAGCTGCTGTCGAACCCCGGTCAGCGCGGCACCATCGGCGTGCAGATCGACGGCACCTGGCGGTTGAAGCGCTTCGATCTCGGCGTCGGCCTGCTCATCGGGCCGAACATCGGCGCGCGCCTCACCGCGACCTGGGCGCTGATCGATGCGCGGTTCCGCTTGATGGCCGGCCTGCGCGGCAGCACGTACCCGGGGTTGCTGCTCTTCGGCGGCGGCCCGGCGCTCAGCGCAGAATTCGCCTTCACCCCGTGGCTCGCGGCGTCGGCCGTGGGCGGCACCGACTTCTTCCCCGCGTCGTCGGGCGTGGTCATCGTGCTGCTCGGCACCGTCGGGGCCGCGATGCATTTTTAGCGCTCACGCGCTCTGCTGGAGTCCGTACAGCGAAAGCCGACCGTC
Source organism: Archangium sp. (assembly GCA_016793525.1). The sequence continues at coordinate 2,932 of JAEUJT010000276.1, forward strand.
AGTCTTCTCCGAGGCGACCGCCGTCTGGCCTGCAGATGCACACCGCACGGGGACAATGCGCTGGCGTCGTCGTTGGCCTCAGAGGTGCCTGTACACGCATCGACGCACATCGGAGGACACGGTGAGGTAGCCGGCGGAGGGTAGGCGAAGAGACTCCCGACGCCAAGAAGCACCCAGACCCGCGTGGCCGGTGCCCAGGCCCCGGAGCGAATTGCTGCGACCTTCGAGGGTGGA
>JAEUJT010000285.1 GCA_016793525.1 Archangium sp.
GAGTCATTCCCCCGCGACGCCGGCTTCGCCACGCTGCTCGTCGCTGTGTCGAAGGTCGTCTTCTACGACACCACGCACCTCGCGGGCCCGCTGCGAATCGCGGCGCTGGTGGGCGGCGGCGCGGTGCTGCTGCTCGGCGCGATGTTGGCCAACCGCCGCGGTGAGGCGCGCGTCGAGGCGCTGTCGTGACCGCGCTGGCGCTGCTGGTGGTGGCCGCCGCTCCGCTGGTGTGGACCGAGCAACCGGTGTTCGAGCACCACGCGGGCCCCGCGGGGTGGGGCACGAGCGAGGTGTCGTTTGTCCTCCCGCCCGAAGCGCACGGGCTCGAGGTGCGCTTCGCCCAGCGGCTCGAAGGGCTGCGGGTCGAGGTCGACGCCGACGACGGCCGGCACGCTCCAATTCCGCTCCAACCCGAGCGCCGCTACGGCGGAACGTCCATCACGCTGGAGTGGAAGACCGAAGGCCTCCGGCGCGTCAGGCTGCGGCTCCACCACCACCTACGTCCCGCTCCTGTCGTGGTGTCGTGGGCCACCGGCCGGTAGGCGCATAGAGGCCCACCACGGGCTTCCCATCCCCTTGAGGCGGGCCCCGCTGCGACCCATGCCGATGCCCTTGGGCCGTCGCTTCGTCGAAGACGCCTCCGACTACTTGTGCAGCTCGGCCACGCCGTCCCACTCGGGTGGAGGCGGCTCGGCAGTGAACGCGACGCAGCGCTCTTTCAGCGCACTCGACGGCCCGTCGTCGGGCATGGCGGTGAGGTTGGTGTCGAGCAGCGCGCCAGCCTCGGTGAATCGCCGCGCGCGAAACGCCACCAGCGCCTCGGCGTAGCGGGCCAGCACCTGCAGCTTCTCCGGGGGAACGTCGCCCGACATGCCGACGAGCTCGTAGATGCGCGAGGGCAGGTTCTTCCCCGCGACGCGCACCAGGTCGACCTCCCGCGCGACCACCTTGCCCTCGACCTGACGGAAGGTGTTTTCGCCCATGAGAATCAACGTGCCGTACGCCTTGTTCGCCGCCTCGAGGCGCGCGGCCAGGTTCATTCCGTCGCCGATGGCGGTGTAGTCGAGCAGCTCCGCGCTGCCGATGTTTCCGACGAGCAGGTGGTCGGAGTTCAGCCCGATGCGCGTGTACACGTCGGGCAGGCCCTCGCGCTTGAGGTCTTCTCGCAGCGCACCGACCACCTTCTGCACCGCCAGCGCCCCGCGGCACGCCCGCAGCGCGTGGTCGTCGTGCGGCACCGGAGCGCCGAAGAGCGCCACCACCGCGTCGCCGATGTACTTGTCGATGCACGCGCCCTCGTGGCGCAGCGCCGGCGTCACCGTCGACAGGTAGCGGTTGAGCAGCCGCATCAGCGACTTCGGCTCGTCGCGGAACAGCTCGGAGAAGCTCGAGAACCCGCGAATGTCAGAGAAGAAGGCGGTGACGTGTTTCACCTCGCCGTCGAGCTTGGGCAGCTCTCGCTGCTCCACCATCGCGTCGACCAAGTCGTCTTCCATGTACGAGCGGAACATCTCCTTCAGGCGGTCGCGCTCTTTGTCGGCGAAGAGGCGCTCCCACGCGGTGGCCATCACCGAGGCCAAGGTACCCGCGAGCGAGGGCATGGCCGACAGCACGTGTACGTCGGTGAGCACCAACACCACCCCGGTGAGCAAGAAGAAGCCCGCCCACAGCGCCACCGGCCAGGCGATGTCGAAGAACACGTTGCGCACGATGAGCACCAGCGCCACCGAGCCGAAGCACACGAGGAAGGTGAAGAGCAGCGACACCCAGAACGGCGCGTCGGTGATGAACGAGCCGTGGAGCAAGTTGTCGAGCGTGGCGAGCTGCTTGTGCACGCCGGGCGTCGAGGCCTCGAACGGGGTGGCCTTCACGTCGCCGGTGCCGAGCGCGAACCCGGCGAGGAAGACGATTTTGTTGGTGAACAAAGATTTTTCGGCGTCGGTGCGCTTCTCTGGAGCGCGCAGCTTCAGCCGCAGCACGTCGACGAGCGAGATGCTGCGGTAGCGGGCCTTCAGCTTGCCGCGGTAGTCGATGGAAGCGCTGCCGTCGGCGTCGATGGCGATTCTCCGGGAGCCGATGGTGAGCCAGCCAGGCTCGATGGTGACCGACGTCGCGCCGAGCACATCGGCCGCCGCAACCACCGGGAGCGTCACGTAGCTGTTGGCGCCGTCGGTGTAGGCGAAGGCGGTTTTCCGCATCTTGCCGTCGTCGTCTTCTTCGTGGGCCACCAGCCCGAAGCCCCGCACCGCGTCAGCCACGGTCTCGATGGTCGGCAGCGGGTGCTGCGTCAGCTGGCCCACCACCACGCCCGCGGCGTCACGGTCTTCTTCAGTGGGGAGCGCCCGCAGCTCGAGCCCTCCGCGCGCCTCGATGGGAAACGCATAGCGCTCGGCGGTGCGACGCAGCATCGCCTCGTGCTCTTCAGCCGAATCGGCCGGCTCGTCGGGGAAGTCTTCGACCGGAGGTTGCTCGGTAGGTGGTGCTGTGGCCTCGGCGGGCGCAGCGCCTCGGAGCCGCGGCGTCACCGCCGGGAGCGCTGGCACCTTGGGAATGACGTTGAAACCCAGGTACAACGGTAACTTGGTGGCGAGGAGCGTTTGCCCCAGGGCCACGTCTCCGGTCGGGTCGGCGCGCGGCTCGTCGAGCGTGGCGTCGAACACCACCAGCTTCGCGCCTGCGTCGCGCAGGTACTCCACCAGGTCGGCGTAGATGAGCCGGTCGTACGGCCAGCTGCCGTAGCGCAGCCGCCAGCCCGCATTCGCCTTGATGTCGATGAAGGTCTTGTCGTCGATGGCGACGACGATGAAGTCGTTGCTCTGCGTGGTGCGGCCCCAGGGGAACCACGGCTTGTCGGTGAAGGCCTTGAGCCCGTCGTCATACGCCGCGCGCTCGTCGTCGGAGATCTCGAGCACGTCCAACTTCCACCACACGCCGCCCAGCGCGGTGGCGAAGAGCGAGATGCCCAACATCACCGGCCAGGTGCGTTTGAGCCGCAGCGTGAGGAGAGATGAGGTCGAGGCCAAGCGCCCGCGAGGCTACGTCAGCCGCCGCTCCCGCGAGGGCCAAACTGCGCGACGGCGCTCGTCGTCTTCTGTGCGTGCAAGAAAGACGCTCCGATCGTGTCAGCCCAGATGATTCAAGCGGCGGAGAAGCGCGCGGTTGCTCGACCAACGTGCGCGCCCCCGGGCTTCAGCGAACAGCGCCACCAGGTGTTTCGTCACCGCCGCGCACGCCGGCCGCTTCGCCGCCTCCGCCGTCGACACCAGCCACAGCGCGCGCATCGGTGAATGGGGCGGGGCGAAGAGCCGCTGGAGCTCGGGCTGCCGGTCTCCCCACGAGCCAGTCAGCGAGACGATGCCGCGCCCTCGGCACGCGCGCCAGCTCTCCCGATGGAGCGACCACCTCGTGCCCGCGCAGCTGCTTTGCAGAGCGTGGAGCACCGCGCCGCTGCACGTACGCCCTCGACGCGGAGAGCATGGCCGGCGCGCGGTTGAGGCACCGGGCCTTCAGCGCTGCGCCGAGGAGTGGGTCGAGCCGCAGCGCCAAGTCGGCCTCTCCGGCCTCGAAGACCTCCAGTCGCTCGTCGCGCTCCTGGCCGCGCGCGAGGCCAACGAGCGGCCCATCAGCCGCGCGATGGTTGCACGCACCACGCTGTGCTCGAGCTCGCGCGAGGTGAGCACCAGTCGCTCGAGGTCGGCCAGGTCTTTGGTTCGGAAGAAGAGGAGCTTGAAGACGCACAGCGCTTCCGCCGAGAGGAACCAGAGCTGCTCACCAAGGAAGGCGCGCTTCACCCTCGAGCGGTACGCCTCCCACGAGAAGTCGATGCTGGGAACGAACACGTCAACGCGCACTGCTCCATGCCAAGCGGTGAACCACCCCTCAGCCGCGGCTTCGCCAACGACCGTCGCTCGCTCGAACGTCAGCCCGGTCGAACCGAGGACATCGAGTACCGCTGGCAGTTGCTCCGGCGTGGTGAAGACATTGATGGCGACGTCGCGAGTGGCACGGGCGAAACCGTGCATCGTCAGCGCGATGGCACCACCGAGGGCCGGCATAGGCCTTCCTCAACCTTGCGAGGGCTCGCACCGAGCTCTCGGGGAGCGGGTCGCGGTACTGGAGCGCGCTCTCTGGGCCGCGTCGCCGCCCCGATTCCTCCACACGCCGTTGTCGAGCCACGGCTCCTGCTGCCCGAAGGGTCGGCGCACGCGGAGCTGGCGCCCAACCGCCGCGGCCACCATCGCGAGTCGCAGCCGTCGCCCATACGCGCCAAGCGCAGGCAATCGAGATTGCTGGCAGCGAGAACGCGACCCGCTACGGTGGCGCGCATGCGCTGCACGTTCACAATCGCGGTGGTGCTGCTCACCGGTTGCGCTGTTTCCACCGTCACCCGCACCGGTGGCCGCCGCAGCCATGACGACGACAAACATGACGCCATGGGCGCGGTGATGGTGAACGGCCAGCGCACCGAGGTGCATTGGTCTGACGGCGACAGCTTCACCTTCGAGTCGGGCCCGTACAAAGGCCAGGGCACGCGCCTCGTCGGGTACAACACGCTCGAGGCGTACGGGCCGGTGCACCGCTGGGGCAGCTGGACGCGCGAGGAGCTCTATACCGTCGCGAAAGGTGGCGCCGACGTCGCCGCCGCCAAGGTGTGGGAATGCACCACCGACGGAGACCAAGACGCGTACCGCCGGGTGTTGGTCGACTGCCCCGACCTCGCGCTGGAGATGGTGAAGAAGGGCCACGGCCTTGCCTACGCGGTGAAGGGGCGCCCCTCGCCGAAGCTGCTCGACGCGATGCACCAGGCGCAGCGGGCGAAGCGGGGCATGTGGGCCAAGGGTGTGCCGCGCGGGCTGGTGACGTCGCTGCACTCCTTTGCGGAGAACGCGGGCTCCCAATACAAGACCTCGTCGAACCGCATTCTCGACACCCGCACTGGCGAAGCCCCGCTGCGCAAGCACACCGACAATTACGCGACGTGTGAAGAGGTGTGCATCGAGACCGGTGATGACTTCTCCTGCATGGTCTACGTGCCGTTCGAGCGCCGCTACCGCGACCAGCCGGCCTGTCTCGTGGGTGAATAGATCCATTCGCCAGCTCATCCGTTTCACCGTGCACCTCGAAGTCGCAAGGAGCTGCACCATGAATCGATGGCTGAAGGCAGGCGTGACGGCAGTGATGATGGCGGGCTCCGCGTTGGCTGAAACCCCTCAGAACAAGGCCCTGGAGCCCCAGGTGGTCGCGAAACCCACCCGACCCCAGCTCGACGTGGTCTTCGTGTTGGACACCACGAGCTCGATGTCGGGCCTCATCGAAGGCGCAAAAGAGAAAATCTGGTCCATCGCCTCGCGCATGGCCTCGGGCACGCCCACTCCGCGCATTCGCGTGGGCCTGGTGGCGTACCGCGACGTCGGTGACACCTACGTCACCAAGCGCTTCGAGCTGACCGAAGACCTCGACGCGATGTACGCGAATTTGAAGACGCTCCGCGCCGAGGGCGGCGGTGACGGCCCGGAGCACGTCGGCCGCGGCCTGGGTGAAGCGGTGAAGCTCAGCGCGTGGAGCCAAGACCCGAAGACCGCGAAGATGATTTTTCTCGTCGGCGACGCGCCGGCACACGACGACTACAACGACGGGTGGAACACGCAGACCTGGGCCAAAGCCGCCATCGCCAAAGGCATCGTGGTGAACACCATTCGCTGCGGCAACGACGCGACGACGGGGAGCCAGTTCCGCGGCCTGGCGGCGCTCGCCGATGGCACCTTCGTCACCATCGGTCAGGCCGGTGGCATGGTCGCCACCGCCACCCCGTTCGACGCCGAAATCGGCAAGCTCAATGCAGCCATCGCGGAGAAGTCGATCGTCGCGGGGGCGGCTCCGGCGCGCCACGAGGCCGATGCGAAGCTGGCGGAGATGAAGGCAATGCCCGCTTCGGTCGCCGCCGACCGCATCTCGTACAAAGCGAAGGCCGAACCGAAGTCGACCTTCAGCGCCGCAGGCAACGTCAAGGGCACCGTCGACCTGAGCGAAAAGCCCGCCGAGCTGGCGAAGCAGCGCAAGGAAGATCTCCCCGTCGAGATGCAGGCCATGGGTCCGGCCGAGCAGGCCGCGTACGTCGCCAAGGTCTCTGGTGAGAAGAAGGAGCTCAACGACCAGCTGACCGTGACCAACTCGCGCCGCGACGCTTGGCTGCAGAAGAACGCCACCGAGAAGAAAGACAGCTTCGACGAGCAAGTCTTCAACGCGGTGAAGCGCCAGGCGGCCGCGGCCGGCGTCTCGTACTGAGACAGGTCCGCTTTCTTCGGGAGCCAGGTGCGCCAGAGTGGGCACCTGGCTTTCGCATGTCTGACGTCTCTCGCCATCGCCCCGCGGTCCTCCTCGTCTTGTTCGCGGCGGTGGCGTCGCGTTTCCCGCCCATCGCCGTGTTGCTCCCGCCGTGGGTGGCGCTCGTCGCTCCGGTGCTGGTGGGCGCGGCCATGGGCTTGGTGGCAGAGCGCGAGCGTGCAGCGCTGAATCAGCCGATGCCGTGGGGTTGGCCGGGCGCGTGCCTGGCGCTGGGCGCGACGTTCTTCGCGGTGGTCATCGCGCAGGTGCTCGACGTCTCGGTGGTGGTGCAGGAGTTGACGCCATTCGACGATGGGCCGCTGGCCACCGTGTCGCGTGTGGTGCTGCGGCCGTTTCGCTCACTCGGCGCTGGGGGGCGCGCGGGAGCGGCGGTCGGCGTCGGGGCTGTCGGCGGCCTGGGGGTCTTCGCGGCGATTCGCCACCCGAACGTCCGCGCGGTGTCGAGCGCGCTCCACGCGCTGTTCGAGCGGCACCGGGCTGAAGGCCTCGTGCTCATCATCGGCGTGACGCTGCTGTCGATGTGGCTCGGCCGCCCCCGATTTCCCGAGACGAAGAAGTGATCTCAGGAGTTGCGGTGGGCCAGCACTCACACGCCCCTCACTCTTCCGAGGCAGCGATTTTTCTCCCACTTGGTCACTGCAGGGCGCCACACTCAGTCGGCGTGTGTACGAGAACGCTCCTGCTGGTGCTGGCGATGGCGAGCGCGTGTATGCCGTCGGTGGCAGACCTGTCGACGCGCGTCTACGCGTGCAAGCTCGATGGTGAGTGCAACGACGGGCGGTGCATCGACGGGACGTGCGTCGCGGCTGGCTCTGATGCGCTCCGGGTGACCTTCGCCCCGCAGTCTGGCCCCGCGGGAACGGTGCTCTCCATCGAGTGCAGCGCCGTCACGAACGCGACTGGCTTCGTCGTCGGTGGCACGCCAGCGTTGTTGCTGAGCCGCACTGGAACGACGGCGCGGGTCATGGTCATGCCGGGTACGCGCAGTGGGCCAGTAGGCGTGCTGACGAGAACTGGCTCGCTCACATCGCCGAATGACTTCATTCACAGCGCTGAAGCGCCTCCGACGTTGGTGCGTGGAGCGCGACTCCCGGCACCGCAAGGGGTCTCAGAGCAGGCAGGCTTCGGGCGCGCGTTGGCGCTCGACGCCGAAGGCCGCACCCTTGTCTCCAGCACCCAGCTCGACACGGTCACCGGCGGCAGCGCGTGGGTCTACCGCCGCGACGCGTCGGCGTGGCGGCAGCAGGGCGGTGCGTTGGCCGCCTCGAGCAGCGAGATGTTGCGGTACTTCGCGGCCGGGGTGGCCATCGACTCGAGCGGCGAGACGGTGGCCGTGTCGGGCGGGTCGGCGGCGAACGAGTCAGGCGCCAGCATCGTCTTCGTGCGCGACGGCGGCGCGTATCAGGCGGCCAGCGCGCCGCTCGTCGCGTACACCAACGGGTATCGGTACGAAGGCGTCAGCGCCTCGCTCTCGGCTGACGGGAGAACGCTCGTGCACGGCATCATCAACAGCGGCAGCGGCGCCGGGGCGGGGCTTTTCTCTCGCGGTGACGACGGTGGCTGGAACCCGCAGGGCACGGCGCTGCGCGTCGGCGGCAACACCGGGTATGGCCTTCGGAGCCTCTTCGCCGGCCTCGATTTCTCGGGCACGGTCATGTTGGTGACGGCCTGGCGAGACGCCGATGGAATCGCGCATGGCTGGGTTTTCGAGAACGGCTGGGGTGACGTCACCGAGCTCGTCGCCGCCGACTCCACTGGCGTTGCCTCGAGCCCCTACGACGTGAACCGCGTCGGAGGAGCCCTCAGCGGAGACGGTCACACCGCGGTGTTGCTGGGCATGCGCAACGAGGAGGGCCTCGCGACGTCGCTCTGGGTGTTTCACGCCGACCCGCAGTGGGCGCAGCTCGGCAGCCGCATCGACGCGCCGCTCCGCACGGTGGAAGGGAAGCCCGCCGTTGCGGTCAGCACCGAGGGCACGTGGCTGGTGGTTGGCGGCTCGAACCTCGCCGGAGATCGCGGCGCGGTCGCGGTGTACGCACGCGACGGTGGGAGCTGGGGGCTGGTGGGCGCTCCCCTCGAGCTCCCCGTCGCGGTGAACAGCGTCGCCATCAGCGCCGATGGCCGCTCGGTGGTGGCCGGCAGCGACACGGCCGACGAGTATGAAGGCACCGTGTGGGTGCTCGCCGCGCCGTAGTCAGCGCACCTGGCCGTCGCCTTCGATGACGTATTTCTGCGACGTGAGCTCCACCAGGCCCATGGGCCCGAAGGCGTGGAGCCGCGAAGTTGAGATTCCAATCTCAGCGCCGAGCCCCAGCTCACCGCCGTCGTTGAAGCGGGTCGACGCGTTCACTACCACCGCCGAGGCGCACACCTCGCGGGTGAAGCGGCGCGCCGCGTCGCGGGAGCGGGTGACGATGGCCTCGGTGTGCTCGCTGCCGTAGCGCTCGATGTGCGCCAGCGCTTCGTCGAGCCCGTCGACCACCTTCACCGCCAGAATCAGGTCGAGGAACTCGCGGCCGAAGTCGTCGTCGCGGGCATCGGTGACCCGCACCTTGGCGCGGCGGAGAATGGAGGCCGCCGCTGGATCCGCCCGCAGCTCCACCTTGGCCTTCGTCAGCGCCTTGCCCACCTTTGGCAGGAACGTCGGGGCGATGGCCGCGTCGACGAGCAGGCACTCCGCGGCGTTGCACACGCCCGGCCGCGACGTCTTGGCGTTGATCACAATCCGCTCGGCCATGGCCAGGTCGGCGTCGCCGCGCACGTACACGTGGCACACCCCGTGCGCGTGTTTCACCACGGGAATGCGCGCGTGCTCGGTGACGAAGCGGATCAGCCCTTCGCCCCCGCGGGGAATGCACAGGTCGATGAGCCCCTCGAGTTTCAGCAGCTCCACCATCGACTCGCGGTCGGTGGTGGGCACCAGCTGCACCGCGTCGTCGGGCAGAGACGCGCTCCGCAGCGCCTTCGCCAGCAGCGCCGCCACCGCCTGGTTGGTGCGAAAGGCCTCGGAGCCTCCGCGCAAGATGCACGCGTTGCCGCTCTTCAGGCACAGCGCCGCCGCGTCGCTCGTCACGTTGGGCCGCGCCTCGTACACCATCATCACCACGCCCAGCGGGAGTCGCACCTTGCGCAGCTCGAGTCCGTTGGGCAGCCCGCGCGACTCGGTCACCGCACCGACCGGGTCGGGGAGCGCGGCGATGGCCTCCACCGCCCGCGCCATGGCGTCGATTCGCCCCGCGTCGAGCCTCAGCCGGTCGAGGAACGCCGCTGGCTTCCCCGCCTTTTTTGCCGCCGCCATGTCTTTCGCGTTGGCCGAGAGGACGCTTTTGGCTCCCTTGCGCAGCCCCGCGCCCATCACCTTCAACGCTGCGTTCTTGTCAGCCGTCGACACGTTGGCGAGCCGCCGCGCCGCGCGCTTCGCCGTTTCGGCCAGCTGCTTCAGCGCGCTCATGGAACGACCTCGTAGCCGCCGTCTCCCGTGCGAATGCCATGCGGCGCGGAGGGCGCGAAGAAGGTGCTCTTCACGTCTCCGGTGGCCACCGACGCGCGGAACACCTCGGCGCCGCCGCAGCAGCTGTGGGTGAACTCGAGCGTGTCGGCGTCGAGCCAGCTCGCTTCGTGCAACACGCCGAGCACGCCGCCGTCGAGCACCGGGCGCACGACCCTCCGCGGCCGGGCCTGGTTGGTGAAGAAGGGCAGCAGGTCTGCCGTGCGCACCACGAGGTAGGGCCCCGCGCGGTCGAGCAGCAGCGCGACGTGTTGGCAGTCGGGCGAGAAGATGTCGAAGGCGCGCGAGTCGTTGGTGCCCGCAACCTTCGAGAGGTCGGCCAGCGTCACCCCGCCGTCGTCGAGCGCGAACATCAGCGACGTCATGGTGAGCGACTTCTCGAAGCGTGCGTTCGGCGCCTCGGTGCGAAGAGCCTCGAGCGCAGCGCGGTCACCCGTCCACTGGGCGACGACGTCTCCGCAGCGCACGGCGTGAAAGGCGCCGGTGTCGGTCAGCTCGACCGGGTGCGGCGCGACGCGAGCGACCGCCGGGGCCGGGGGCGTCGGAGCGGAACACGTGCACGACGAAGCCAGACCCAACGCGATGACGCAGCCGACGATGACACGCATGCGCGGCCTCTCATCACAGAAGCGAAGGGCTGACGAGCGGGCTTCACGCCGTCGCGTCGCGTGCGCTTCAGCCCTCGCGAATGCGTTCATCAGGCGCGTACGGCCGGCCGGGCGTGCCGCCGATGGCCAGCAACACCACGCCCGTTCCACGGGTGATGAACTGGCGGGTGATTTCGGGTGGCACTCGCACGAAGTCTCCCTGGCGCACGACGCGCTCGGCGCCGTCGGTCTTCAGCACCGCTTCGCCTTCGAGCACGACGTACAACTCCTCCTGGCGGTCGTGGTCGTGGTTGTGCGCCGGGTAGTCCGTGCACGAGGGGTCGAGCTCGATGACGTTCATGCCCCACGCGCTGACGCCCAGGGCTTGGCGCGCGGAGCGAAACCGAATGCCGGGAATGGTGCCGGGCCCGGTGTGCGCTGCGATGTCTCGTCGGTTCTTCACGGTGAGTGTCATGGCGCGTTGGGTAACATGCAGCTTGAAACGCATGCTTGAAGAAACCCGACCGAGCGGACACGGCCGTGCCCGAGGCCTCGTCTCGAGCCGAAAGAGCGGCGCGCGAATCGAGTCGCACACGTTCGATCCCGGGCCTTCGCTGCGCGACGTCGTGGAGTGCTTCTGGGTCGCCCGCTGGCAGCTCGAGGGGCAGAGCGACCACCGGGTCGAATTGCTGAGCGACCCGTGCGTCAACGTCGCCTTCGAGGCCGGTGCGTCTCGCGTCGTCGGGGTGAGTACTCGGCTCTTCGAGCGCGTGCTCCATGGCCGAGGGCTCGTGCGTGCGGCGAAGCTCAAGGCCGGCGCGGTGCGCGCCTTTCTCTCCGTTCACGCCGCGCAGCTCACCGACGCGCAGTGGCCGATTCGAGCCTACCTTCCGACTGCGAATGCGCGGCTCGCGCGCCAGGTGTTGGCGCCCGAGGACCACCGCGAGGGCCTCGACGTGATGCGGCGCTGGCTCGAGGCCGTGCGCCTCCCGAAAGACGAAGACGTCGCGTTGGCGACCGAGGTGGTGACGCACATCGCTGACACCGTCGAGACGACGTCGGTGGCGGCGCTGCGTCGGCAGACCGGTCTCTCGGAGCGCGCGCTGCAACGGCTCTTTCGCGACCATGTCGGGGCCTCGCCCAAGTGGGTGATTCGTCGCAATCGTCTCCAAGAAGCCGCCGTTCGGCTCGAGCGCGGTGCGGTGTCGCTCACCGACCTTGCCTTCGAGCTGGGCTACGCCGACCACGCCCACCTCACCCGCGACTTCAAGGCCGCAACGGGCAAGGCGCCCTCGGCCTTCGTGAAAGGGCTCGACGGGTGACGTAGCGCCGCCGACGAGCGCCGTGCTACCTGCCGCGCCATGACGGCTGACCGCGAGAAGATGTTCCGCGACATGGTGCGCGAATTCCCCGATTCGCCCATGGGCCACTTCTCGCTGGGTCGGTACCTGCTCGACGAGAAGCGCTTCGCCGAAAGCGTGGCTGCGCTGCGCGATGCGGTGCGGGTCGACGCGACCTACGCCGCGGCCTGGGTGGCGCTCGGCGACGCGTGCAATGGGCTGGGCCAGAAAGACGAGGCGCGCACGAGCTGGCAGCGCGCGTTGGAGACGCCGCACGGGCGTCGCGACGGCAGCCTCCAGGCCGACCTCGAGCAACGGCTGCGCGACCTCGAGGACCTGTAAGGCCATGAGCGAGCGCATCGACCTCGCGGCGGTGAACGCCACCATTCGCGCCACCGTGCCGCAGAACAAGGCGCTGGGCCTCGAGCTGACCGAAGCGTCGTACACGCCCGCCGTCGCGGTGATGCGCCTGCCGTGGAACGACGCGCTCATCGGCAACCCCGAGACGCGCGTGTTGCACGGTGGCGTCATCACCACCCTCATCGACGCGTGCTGCGGCGCGGCGGTGTACTGCAAGCTGAAGTCGACCATTCCCATCGCCACGCTCGACCTGCGCGTCGACTTCATGAAGCCGGCCACTCCGGAGCGCGATGTCTTCGCCCGCGCCGAGTGTTTTCACGCCACCCACAACGTCGCCTTCGTTCGCGCGGTGGTGTTTCACGGGCCGGGTGAGGCGCCCATCGCCTCCGCCGCCGGCACCTTCATGGTGTCGACGAAAAGTGGGGCAGGCACCCGGAGCGCTCCATGACGACCGTGCTCGAGTTGGTGGGCGCCGCGCGCGCGTCAGGTGACTGGAATCTGCTCACCCAGGGCATTCCGTACATGCGCTTTCTCGGGGTGACGCTGGAGCGCCAGGGCCCGCGCCTGCTGGGCCGCATGTCCTATGCCCCGCACCTCATCGGGAACTCATCGCTGCCCGCGCTCCATGGCGGCACGTTGGGGGCGTTGCTCGAATCGGCCGCGCACGTCGAGCTGCTCTCGCGCGCCGACTGCACCGTGCTGCCCAAGACCATCACCCTCACCGTTGACTACCTGCGCTCAGGCAAGCCGGTCGACACCTTCGCCCACGCCGAAGTGGTGAAGCAGGGAAGGCGGGTGTGCACGGTGCACGCGAAGGCCTGGCAAGACGACGAGGCGGCCCCCATCGCCACCGCCACGGTGCAGCTGCTCATTCGCTGACGAACGTCTCGACACAGCGACGGCTTGCGCCGCGAAGCCGGGGGAGCAACGCCTCGAGCCGCGCGGCCTCGGCGGCTTCTCGTTCGCGCCGTTGCCCCCAACGGGCCTCCAGGTACTTGCGCGCTTCAGCGACGGTGACCACGAGAGGAGGAGAGCCACTCCCGCAGCGGCTGAAGGTTCGCCTCGAGCGGGTTGAGCGGCGCGGCGCCTCGCCCGGTACCGAAGGTGTCGACGTCGCAGCGCGGCTCGTAGGTGCCGAAGAGCCGGTCCCAGATGACGAGCGCTCCGCCCAGGTTTTTCCCTCGCAGGTGCGGCGCGGTGCTGTGGTGCCCGCGGTGCAGGTACGGGCTGTTGAACATCCAGCCCGCCCGGTCGAACCACCTCGGCGTGCGGCTGTGGAGGAGGAACACGAACGCCGTGTGGAGCGCGTACACCGGCAGGTACACCTCGAGCGGCACACCCAGCATCGCCAGCAGCCAGTGCGGCACCAGCACCAGCACCGGCGCCAACATGGAGGTTCTGAAGGAAACCGAGGCGTCGCAGAGGGGCGACTGGTGGTGCACCGCGTGTGTCGCCCACAACAGGCGAAAGCGGTGCTCCGCGCGGTGCTGCAGGTAATACAGCGCGTCGAGCAGCACGAAGGCGCCCACCGAGGAGAGCGCTCCGGCCGGCCACGAGAACGGCACGTGCGCCGAGACCCACCGGTACACCCCCAGTATCGAGCCGCTCAGCAGCAGGCCGCTCAACGCCGTGAGCGCGCCGCAGGCCCAGTTCGAGAGGCGGTGTTGGTTCGTGGCGTTCATGGCTCCTATGAAGCCATGAACCGTCATGCAGTAGCTGGAACTAACTGAGCTCCCATCAATAACGGGGAGGAATCGACTCCTGCTACTTCACGTCGGGCACGCAGGTGCAGATGCTCGGGTCGCAGATGAGGCCGCCGGTGCAGCCTCCGCAGTCGGCGGCGCAGACGCACGAGCCGGAGCTCGCCTGGCACACGAGCGGCGCGGCGCACTGGCCTCGGCAGGGGTCTCCGTTCGGGTCGGGGCTGGCGTCGACCCAGTACCGGTACGACACGGCCACCTTGGTGCCCGCGGTCTTCGGCCGGCAGTCTCCGAAGAACACCATCTTCCGCGTGGCGGCGTCGAAGTCGTACCCACTGGCGCGGCTGCGCGGAACGTCGCTCGTGGTGCACACCCCCACTGTGCCCGCGGGCTCGATGGCCACCTTGATGGTGCTGGCGATGGGCGGGCGGTGCAGCTGGTGCCCGGTGCGCGCGATGACCGCGGTCATGATGGCGTCGAGCGTCGCCGTGAGCTGCGGGCTGCCCGACTGCGCGATGTTGATGTCGCCCAGCACGCCGCCCGACACCGCGATGGCCTCGAGGTTGCGCCGCGGAGTGGCCTGCGACTCGCCGCACGTCTGGCCTTGCGGGCACACCACGCCGTGCACCGTCGCCTCGGACATGGCGCCGTCGTAGTTGCGGAACACGGCGGAGAAGTCAGACACCGGCTGCATCGCCTGGTCGTCGGCGTCGGTGAGGAGAATGAGGTGGAGGTCGGCGTTGCGGCGAATGCGGTTGACCGCGCCGTCTTCGGTGAGCGGCAACAGCGCGCCTTGAATGTAGCGCTGCGCCGAGAGCAGCGACTGCTCGTTGCCGGTGCCCGCGATGCCGAACCAGGTCGGGCTGTTCTGGGTGAACCACTGCTGCATCACCGTCGTCT
>JAEUJT010000079.1 GCA_016793525.1 Archangium sp.
CGTCGGGGCAGCGTGGGTCTTCGTGGAAGACGCTGATGGCGGCTGGCAGCAACAAGGCCCGAAGTTGGTCAGCACCGACGCGGTGGGGGCGCCTCGGCAGGGCTGGAGCGTGGCGCTGAGCGCCGATGGCAACACCGCCGCGCTGGGCGGGTACCTCGACAACGGGCGCATCGGCGCGGCGTGGGTCTTCGCGCGCGACGCCGGGGTGTGGAGCCAGCAAGGCCCGAAGCTGGTGGGCACCGGCGCGAGCTGGCCCGAGCCGCAGCAAGGCTCGAGCGTGGCGCTGAGCGCCGATGGCAACACCCTCCTCTCCGGAGCGCCGCTCGACGGGCGCGCCGCCCCAGGTGCGGCGTGGGTCTTCGTGCGCACGGGCGGCGCCTGGAGCCAGCAGGGCTCGAAGCTGGCGCCAGTGAACACCAGCTCGGGCAGCATCTACGCGGGCCGGCCCGTGGCGCTGAGCGCCGATGGCCGAGTGGCGGCGCTCGGCGGCTACTACGACAGCGCCGGGGTGGGCGCCGCGTGGGTCTTCACCCGGAACGATGGGGCGTGGACCGAGCGCACCAAGCTGGTGGGCACCGGCGCCATCGGCCTCGCCAACCAGGGCGGTGCCTCGCTTGCACTCGACGCCACCGGCACCCTCGTGGCCAGCGGGAGCACCAAACACGACACCGACCTCGGCACTGCGTGGCTCTTTGCGTCGGGCCTCGACGGGGGCTGGAGCCAAACGGGTGGCCCGCTCGCGGCCAGCGGCACCACGGCGCCTTCGGAGCTCGCCAGCAGCCTGTCCCTCAACGCCGACGGCACGCTCCTCGCGGTCGGCGCGCCTCGCGACAACACACGCCATGGCGGCACGTGGCTCTTCCAGCGCACCGGCGACACGTGGACCCAGTGGGGCACCACGCTGTTCGGCGCTGGAGCGTCGATGCCGTCGTCGCAGGGCTCCAGCGTCGCGCTCTCGAGTGACGGCCGCACGCTGGTCATCGGAGGTCCAGCCGATGAAGACTCCGGCGGCTCGGTGTGGGTCTTCACCCGGTAACGGGGCTGCGCAGCTACGCCGCTGAGCGACGGCCGAGCACGTCGACGACCTGGAGCGCCGAGGTCACCGCGTCTTCGTGCAAGCCGAACCCGAAGTGGCTGCCGCAGTAGAAGGTGTTCTTCACGCCGTTGAGCGACGGCAAGTGGGCGATGGTGGAGATCGACTCGAAGTCGAAGATGGGCGTCCACAGGGTGGTCTCGAACTCGACCAGCTCATCGCGAATGGGGAAGTTCGGGTGCTGCGAGCTGATGTAGTCGCAGTCTTTTCGCACCTGCGGCTCGTGCCAGAGGGCGCCGTTGACCGAGGTCTCGAGCACTCCGTTTTTCTGCGTGTACAAAAACGTGTACGCCTGCATCAGCGAGCGCTCTGGGAACGCGGAGTGGTCTCGGTGCACGACCAACCGGCTCGACTTGTACTTCCACGCGCTGAGGAGCCTCTTCTCGTCGTCGGTAGGCGCCTCCAGCAGGCGCAGCGCGGTGGGCGCGGGGCAGGCGAAAACCACCTTGTCGAAGACCTGGGTGTGCCCCGCGGAGTCGCGAATCTGAACGCGGTTTCCCTCTCGGCGAACGCTCGCCACGTCGGCGTTGAGCACGATGTTCTTGCGGAACCCGGCGGCCAGCGCGTTCACGTAGCTCTGGGTGCCCTTGCTGACGCAGCGCACTGAATAGAACGCCTTGATGGAGATGACGTCGTTGTGCACCTTGAGCTTGTTGAAGAAAAACTCCGCGGGCGTGCAGAGAATCTCGGGCGCCGACATCGACGACAGCAGACACAGCGTGCAGAGGAACACGAGCCGCACGTCACCGGAGAACTCGGGGAGCTGCGCGAAGGCCTGCTCCAACGTCAGGCCGCGCAAGGCCCCTCGGTCGAGCAGCGCCTGGGCCCGCTTGAGCCCTCTCAACATCAAAAACGCGTTCGACCAGCTGCGCGGTTTGAGCAGCTGGAAGTTCTGCGCGATGAGTCCCCGCATGTTCGGCGACACGTAGATGCCAGTGTGCCGCTCGAGGTCGTGAAAGCTCATGTACGAGTCGCTGGCGCGGGCGGTGGGAATGCCCAGCTCGTCGAGCAGCGCGTAGAAGTTCTTGTACCCAGCGCGACCGAACGCGGCGACGGCGATGTCGAGCACGTCACCGTCTTTCGTGGTGTGGCTGTAGGCGTTGCCGCCGATGCGGCCCGACTTCTCGAAGAGCGTGACGTCGTTGTCGCGGCTCAACGAGTAGCCAGCGGTGAGGCCCGCGACGCCTCCTCCGATGATGGCGATGTTGGCCATGTGGTGTTTCCCACCTTACAGCGTACAAAAAACCGACCGCCACTCTCGACGTGTGCGCAATCCACGCAGAGTGTGCGTCACTCGGGCCAGCGTCGTTCGCTTCACGTTCTCCATGGAGTAACTCGCGCTCATGGCCGAGGCCACCTTCGATGTCGTCGTCTTCGGGGCCACCAGCTTCGTGGGCCAGATTCTGTGCCGAGTGCTGATGGAGCAGAAGTCGGTGAGGTGGGCCATCGCCGGCCGAGCTCGCTCGAAGCTCGAGGCGCTGCAGCGGACCCTGGGGGTCAATCCACCGCCCATTCTCATCGCGGACGCGAGCGACGCCGCGGCGCTCCGAGCGATGTGTGAACAGACCCGGGTCGTCATCTCCACTGTCGGCCCGTACGCGCTGTACGGCGGCCCGCTGGTGCACGTGTGCGCGGAGACGGGCACCGATTACTGCGACCTCACCGGAGAGCCACAGTGGATCCGCGAGATGCTCGACCGCCACGAGGCGACAGCCCAGAAAAGTGGAGCCCGCATCGTGCACTGCTGCGGCTTCGACTCGCTGCCGTCGGATCTCGGCGTGCACTTCGTACAGCGCCTGGCACACGAGCGCTTCGGCCAGCCGTGTGTTCGCGTCGAGGCGCGAGTGAAGACACTCAAGGGCGGCGCGTCGGGCGGCACCATCGCCTCGATGCTGCACCTCGTGAAAGAGGCGTCTACCAACCCGGCGCTCATGCGCGCGCTGATGGACCCGTACCTCCTGTGCCCGCCTCCGCCGAACCGCGGAGACGTTGCGCAACACGACATCTTCGTTCCCACGCGAGACGCCGCGCGCGGGGATGCCTGGCTGGCGCCCTTCGTGATGGCGACCATCAACACCCGAGTCGTGCACCGCACCCATGCGCTGAGCGGGCTGAAGTACGGGCGGGACTTTCGCTACGACGAGGCGATGGTGATGGGGCGCGGTGTCGCTGGCTGGCTCCGGGCCATGGGCTTCACGGCGGGGCTCGGTGCGCTCCTCACGGCCGCGGCGGTGCCTCCACTCCGCTGGGCGCTCGAGCGCTTCGTGCTGCCGAAACCCGGCGAAGGCCCGAGCCCCGAAGCGCAGGCGCGCGGCACTTTCGACATTCGTTTCCACGGCACGACGGCCGACGGACGGTCGGTGAGCGCGAAGGTCACCGGCGACCGCGACCCCGGCTACGGCTCGACGGCGAAGATGCTCGCGCAGGCGGGGCTGTGCCTGGCGAACGACGTGGAGGCGCTCCCGGGAGGTTTCTGGACTCCGGTGACCGCGATGGGCGACGCGCTCATTGCGCGGCTCCAGCGCGAGGCTGGGCTCTCCTTCGAGGCGCTCTAAAACCGCTCGTCGAAAATCTTGATCAAGGTGGACCGAGGCAGCAGGTTGCCGCCGGTCATCGCCGCCCGCATCTGCCAGGGGAACGCGTACGCCTCGGCGCGGCGGAGAATCGCCTTCGCCATGCGCTCCACGGCGACGTCGGCCTCCATCAAAAACGGGAGCGTGCCGGGCCGGTTGTTGGCGGTCATCTCGGTCTTCACAAAACCGGGGTGCAGCGACGTCACGTGCAGGCCGAGCGGGGCCACGTCGAGCCGCAGGCTCGCCAACCAGGTCATCAAAAACGTCTTCGATGCGCAGTACGTCGACATTCTCGGCGCAGCGAGAAACGAGGCCATCGAGCTCACGCCCACCAGGTGCCCACGCCCGCGCGCCACCATGCCCGGGAGCGCCGCGCACAGCGTGGCCAGCGCGCCGGTCACGTTCACGTCGACCACGTTCTTCACGACTTTCCAGTCGATGGCGCGACCGTACGTCAGCGGCGCGACGCCGGCGTTGGCGATGACCAGCTCGAGACCTCCACACTCCGCGTCGAGCGCGACGATTCGCTCGTGCGTGGCGTCGGCCTGAGAGACGTCGAGCGCGAGGGGGACGATGGCGTCGCCCACTTCCCTCCGCAGCGAGTCGAGCTGCGCCGTGCGTCGCGCCGCGGCGAACACCGTGACGTCGCCGCGCTTGGCGAACCACGCCGCCAGCCCTCGCCCCAAGCCACTCGAGGCCCCGGTGATGAGCACCGTCTTGTACGGCGTGGCCATCACCTACTCGCCCAAATACGCGGTGCGAATGTCTTCGGAGGCGAGCAGCTCTTTGCCCGTGCCCTCCATCGCCACCTCACCGGTCTCCAGCACGTAGGCCCAGTGCGCGAGCTCGAGCGCGAGGTGCGCGTTCTGCTCGACGAGGAGAATCGAGGTGCCCTCGGCATTGACCGAGCGGAGAATTCTGAAAATCGTCTGCGTCACCTGCGGCGCGAGACCCAAGCTCGGCTCGTCGAGCAGCAGCAGCGTGGGCCGCGACATGAGCGCGCGGGAGATGGCGAGCATCTGCTGCTCTCCGCCCGACAACGTGCCGGCGAGCTGCGTGCGGCGCTCTTTCAGTCGAGGAAAGAGGCCGAAGCACTTCTCGGCGTCGGCGGCGATGCCCGCGTCGTCGCGGCGGAGGTACGCGCCCAGGTCCAAATTCTCCTGCACGGAGAGGTTGGGGAAGATGCCGCGGCCTTCGGGTGCGTGCGCCATGCCCCTCGGCACCATCGCGTGCGACGGCAAGCCCGCGACCGATTCTCCGCGCAGCAGAATGCTGCCCGCGCCCGGCTTCAGCATGCCTGACACCGCGCGCAGCGTGCTGGTCTTGCCCGCGCCGTTGGCTCCGATGAGCGCCACCACCTCGCCCTGCCCCACCGACAGCGAGATGCCCTTCAGCGCCTTGATGGCCCCGTACGACACCGCGAGGCCGCTCACTTCGAGCAGCGCCGGCCGCTCAGCCCGCGTACCCAAGCGTCGAATGTCACCCATGGGCGGGCGCCTCGCCGAGGTAGGCCTCGATGACGGTGGGGTTCTGCCGCACGTCGGCCGGTGCCCCGGTGGCGATGGTCTCTCCGTGGTCGAGCACGGTGAGCGCTTCGCACATGCCCATCACCAATTTCATGTCGTGCTCGATGACCAACACGCCGAGGGAGAACCGGTCACGCAAGGTACGAATGAGCACCATCAGGTCGGCCTTCTCGCGCGTATTCATGCCCGCGGCGGGCTCGTCCAACAGCAGCACCGAGGGCTGCGTGCCCAGCGCACGGGCGATTTCGAGGCGGCGCTGCTCACCATACGGCAGCGTGCGCGCCAGCTCTTCTCGTCGGTGCGCAAGGCCCATCACCTCGAGCAGCGCGTCGGCCTTGTCGGTGAGCTTCACTTCCTCCCTCCGAAAACCCGGCGTGGAGAGGAACGCACGCCACCAGTCGCGGGCGTTGTCGAGGCTGTCGGCGGTCGCCCCCAGCACCCGTTGCCACGCCGCGCCACGCCGCCAGGCCAGCACCCGCTTGGGGTCGAACCACGGCTTCGTCTCCGCGAGAATCGCCACCCGCACGTTGTCCAACACCGTGAGCTGTTTGAAGAGCCGAATGTTCTGAAACGTGCGCGCCACACCGAGGCGGTTGATGCGGTGAGGGCGCTCGCCGTTGACGCGAATACCTCCCACCGTCACCGCGCCTTCAGTCGGCGTGTAGACGCCGGTGAGCAGGTTGAACGCCGTCGTCTTGCCCGCGCCATTGGGGCCGATGAGCCCCTGCAAGTCACCGCGCCTCAGGGTCAGCGAGAAGCCGTTGAGGGCCTTGAGGCCGCCGAAGGCCATGCCCACCGCATCGGCGCGGAGCAGCACGTCGGCGCTCACGTGGTGGCCCTCGGCTTGGAGCGCTTCGAGAACCAGTCCCACAGCTCGCCGGTGCCGAAGAGGCCCTGCGGCCGAGTAAGCATGATGGCCACCAGCAGCAGGCCGTAGATGGGCATGCGAATTTGGTCGACCTTCGACGCGAGCGAGGTGTCGTCGCCGCCCATGGTCTGGAACAGCGTGCGCAACCCCTCGGGGAGCAAAGTGAGGAAGACCGCCGCCACCACCGCACCGGTGGTTGACCCGAGACCGCCGGCCACCACCATCACCACCACCTCCATCGAGCGCACGAAGGAGAACTGCGCCGGGCTGATGAGGGGCACGAAGTGGGCAAAGAGGCCTCCCGCCACGCCGGCGAAGAAGCTCGAGACGACGAAGGCGCGCACCTTGTACGCGGTGGTGTCGATGCCCATCGCCTCGGCGGCGACCTCGTCTTCGCGAATGGCCCATAGGCTGCGGCCGTGCGGCGAGTGCGCGATGCGGCGCGCCAGCAGCACCACGATGGCGACCCAGAGCCACACCATGAAGGCCGACGCCGTCTGCGGAATGGTGGAGAGCCCCAGCGACGCGCCGAGCACCTGGCTGTTCTGAACGACGACGCGGATGATTTCTCCGAAGCCCAAGGTAACGATGGCCAGGTAGTCGCCCTTGAGCCGCAAGCTGGGCAGGCCCACCAGGAACCCGCACGCCGCGGCGGCGACGCCTCCCACGACGAGGCTGGCGAGGAGAAACAGCTGCGCCGACACGGCGTCACCCAGCGCGCCGATGGTGAAGTCTTTGAGCGCCAGCGACAGCAGCCCCGCGCCGTACGCGCCCACCGCCATGAAGCCCGCGTGGCCGATGGAGAACTGCCCGGTCATGCCGTTGATGATGTTGAGCGACACCGCGAGCACCACGTTGACGCCGACCAGGCACGCCAAGTTCGCGTAGAACGGGAATGGCCGCAGCACGAGCTGCAGCGCCGCGAGCACGGAGAGGGTGACGACGGCGAAGACGAGAGACCGCAAGCGACGGCGGCTTAGCTCAGCGCCTGCGGCCCGTCAGCATTCGCCCGCTGGAGCGTTCGCGGTAAGAGACCGCCCATGCGTGCCGTGCCGACTCGAACGAAGGTCGCGGTGGTGCTCTCCGCGCTGTTGGCCGTCGCCTCCTGGTGGTTCGACGTCGGGTTTCTGCTCTTCCTCGCCGGCGTATGCCTCGTCGAGGTCGTGATGCACGTTTTCCCCACGAAGCCCGACGACGAGAAGTGACGGCTCAGACCTTCTCGGCCTGGGCGCGCCCGAAGAGGCCTTCTGGCCGCACCAGCAGCACCACGATGAGGAACCCGAAGGCCACCGCGTCGCGCCAGCTCGAGGCGGTGTAGCCGACCACAAATTCTTCACACAGGCCGAGCGCCAGCCCACCCACCACGGCTCCGGGGAGGTTGCCGATGCCGCCGATGACCGCCGCGACGAAGGCCTTTAAGCCGACGTACATGCCCATCAGCGGCTGTATCGATTTGTCTTTGATGGCGTAGAGAATGCCGGCGCCCGCCGCCAGCGCGCTGCCCAACATGAAGGTGCGCGCGATGATGGTGTCGACGGGGATGCCGAGCAGGCCCGCCACCCGGTGGTCGTGGCTCACCGCGCGCATCGCCTTGCCGAAGCGGGTTTTGAACACCAAAAACTGCAGCCCCGCCATCAGCGCCACCGCGACGCCGAAGCTGATGACCTGCCAGTTCCAAATCAAGACATCGCTGTCACCGAGCTCGAGCCAGGTCTGCGCCTTGATGACCTCGGGGAAGCGGCGCGACGACGCTCCGGGCAGCAGCGTCACCTCGGTGCCGCCGATGGTGACCGTCCAGTCGAGCTGAAAGCCGTAGGAGAGCGCGAAGCTGATGCCGATGGCGGTGATGAGCGAGGTGAGGCGCGGCTTCTCTCGCAGCGGCCGGTAGGCGAAGCGCTCGATGACGAGCCCCAGCACCGCGCACGCGGCCATCGCCGAGGCGAAGACGAGCAGCACGCCGTACACCGTCGACGCGCCGTCGCGCCCGAGCATAAACGCCACCGCGTACCCGACGTAGACGCCAACCATCATCACGTCGCCGTGGGCGAAGTTGATGAGCTTCAGCACCCCGTAGACCATGGTGTAGCCGAGCGCGACGAGGGCGTAGATGGTGCCCGCGGCCAAGCCGTTGATGATGTGCTGGAGAAACTCGTACATCGACGTGGAGCAGTTACGGCGCGACGGTGGCGACGTACTTGAACTTGCCGCCCTCGACCTTGAGCACCACCGCCGGCTTCACCGGGTTGCGCTTGTCGTCGAGGGTGATGGTTCCGGCCACACCGGGAAAGTCTTTCGTCTTGGCGATCTCGTCGCGCAGCGACTGGCCGCTGGAGTCGGGAGCGCGCTTCATCGCCTCGATGGCCACCATCGCAGAGTCGTAGCCGAGTGCGGCGAGCGAGTCGGGCGTGCCCTTGTACCGTTCTGTGTACTTCTTGATGAATTCTTGTACACGCGGGCTCGGGTCGTCGCTGGAGTAGTGGTTCGACACGAAGCTGCCGTCGACCGCGCTGCCTCCGAGCTCGAACAGCTTCGCGCTGTCCCACCCGTCGCCGCCCATCATCGTCACCTTGAGGCCGAGCTCTTTGGCCTGCTCGGCGATGATGGCCACGTCTTGGTAGTAGCCGGGCACGTACAGCCCTTCGGCCTTCAGCTTCTTGATGTTGGTCAGCTGCGCGCGAAAGTCGGTGTCGCCCTTCGAATACGCCTCGACGCCGACAATTCTGCCGCCCATCTCCGCGAACTTGCGCTGGAACACGTCGGTGAGGCCCTCGGAGTACGCGCTCTTCTTGTCGGTGAGAATTGCCACCTTCGAGAACTTCAATTCCTCACGTGCGTATTTCGCCATTACGTAGCCCTGGAACGGGTCGATGAAGCAGACGCGAAAGATGAAGTCGCCGACCTCGGTGACCTTGGGGTTGGTCGACGAGGGGGAAATCATCGGCACCTTCGCTTCTTGCGCCTTGGGGGCCATGGCCAGCGAGTTCGAGCTCGCCACCTCTCCGAGAATGAGCTGCACCTTGTCTTGGCCGATGAGCCGCGCGGTGGCGCTGGCCGCCTCTTCGGGCTTCGACTGGTCGTCGTACACGATGACCTTCAGCTTTTTGCCCTTCACGCCGCCGGCGGCGTTCGCTTCGTCGATGGCCATTTCGATGCCGTTGCGGGTGGAGATGCCGAACGCGGCTTCGCTCCCGGTCAACGAGCCGACCTCCCCGATGACGATGGTGTCGTCTGCTCCGGTGGGCGCAGCGGCGGCGACGGGCGCCTGCGCGGCGGCCACGGGCTTCACGGCCTCAGCGGGAGGGGTCTTCTTTTCACAGCCCAGGGCGACGACGAGCACACAGCCCAACAAAAATCGGAGTCGCATCACGCTGACCTCCTCGACGAGAGGCGCGACTTCTAGGGGTTCAACCCCGGGGGGTCAACCCTCCACTACGGCGCGGCGACGGGGTGCTCGTGCTGCGTGCAGCGCTTGGTGGTGACTCGTACCAAGGTGGGCGCCACGCCTGGGCGCGCCGCGCTCCATCGCTGCCCAGCCGCGTCGGCCGCGCCGTCGAGCGCTCTGCCGTCGGCCACGACGTCGAGCACCATGTCGAGGTGTTGCCCCTCGAGCGTGACGCTGTCATCGGTGAGCCGAACTGAGGTGACCTCGGGCTCCGGCAGTGCGCCGTCGCAGATGAAGAATGGAAATTCTGTCCACGACTGGCCACCGCGGGTGTCGCGAATGGTGACGTAGAGCACGCCGGTGCGCCCTTCGGGCAGCGGGTCTTTCGGGTCGACGCCGGGCGCGGTGAAGACGGTGTGCACGTCTTCGCGAAGCGCAGTTCGCGACTCGGAGAATCTCCCCGCGGTGCTGTACCAGGCTGCGAGAATTCGCTCGGTGCGCGGCTCGGTGCCCGTCGGCGTGTAAGCGGTGAAGGCCTCGAAGTCGTCATCGGCCCAGGTGAGGTCGAGGGTGCGCGTCTGCCCGGGAAACACCGCGAGGTGCTCTCCCTTCGCCAACACCGTGCCCTCGACCAGCAGCGCGCCGGGCGGCGGGTTGTGGTTCCGCTCCGGGTTCTCTGAGATCTGAATTCGAAACAGCGCCACCAGCGAGCGCAGCTCCCGCGACTGCACCCGCGCGAAGAGGGCCTGCAGTTCCTCCATGGTGGCCAGCGGCGACACGGCCTCGGCGACAGAAATGGCCAGCACCTGGCCCGCGGTGCCGGTGAGGCGGCGCTCATCTCCCTCGGGCAGCACCTGAAAGAGCCCAGCCGGAGCGCTGTACGCGGCTTGGGTGTTGAAGCCGATGAGGCGCACGCCAGGCGGCAACATTCCTCCGCCGGGCCCCAGCGTCGCCGGGTCTTGCAACACCGAGGGGTCGGAGCACGCGCTGCGGTTCAAGTTGAACGGGTCGGGGTCGCACCCAACCCACAACGTGCTCACCGGCTGCCCCGGGCGCGACGGGTCGAGGGCTTGAATCTGCAGGAATGCCGTTTCTCCGGGGTGCAGGTCGGCCGGCGTGCTGCGAATGCCCAAGACCCGGAGGTTCTCGACCAGCGTCTCGGGGCGAAAGCCGTTGTCGCAGGCCGAGACGGTCAACACCACGGCGAAGAGGAGCGGCGCGGCGCGGGTCACCATTCGGCCCTCATTCCCAGCACAGGCAGAATCGGCAACCCGGTCAAATACGCTTCTTGCGTATAGTCGTAGCTGTTCAACACAGCCTCGACGTTGGCTCGATACGTCACGTTCTGTACATCTAAATACAACGCAAACATCCACTCCTTAAACACGAAGCGCTTGTCGACCCGAACATCGAGTTGGAAGAAGTCGGGCAACCGGCGGCTAAACTGCTGGCCGGAGATGGGGAAGTAGTAGTTGCCGTTGGCGTCGTAGACCGAGCCGACGAACGGAGTGTTGAGCGGGCCCGAGGTGTACCGAAGCCGACCTCCCACGATGAAGTCGAGCGGCAGCTTGTAGCTGGCCACCACGATGAGGTTGTGCGGCTGGTCGAACTGCGAGAGGCCGTACTGCGTGCCGCCCACGTAGTCGCGCTCGGCTCGAGACAGGCTGTACGACACCCACCCGAAGAAGTTCTTGGTCAGCGCGTGGCGAAGCAGAATCTCCGCCCCGTATGCCCGGCCCTTGCCGATGCTGGTGTAGCGCAGGTCCGTCGTCTCGGTGTTCACATCGTCTGCTCCGAGCGCCAACGTCGAACGCGACTGATTGAACAGTTGTTTGTAATACAATTGCACATCGAGGGAGATGGCGTCGGTGAAGCGCACCTCCGAGCCGACCATGTACTGGGTAGCCCCTTCGGGCAGCAGGTCGGGGTTGCCGAACTTCGCCGACAGCTGGCCCTGCCGGTAGTCGGGGGGCTGGTGGTACAGGCCGGCGCCGCCCTTGAGCACCACGGCGTCGGAAAGCTGGAAAAACAGCGCGACGCGCGGGTCGACCCACCCCTTGCGCATCACCGAGTTGTAGTCGGCGCGCACGCCGCCCACGACCTTGAGCGGGGTCAGCGGCTTCCACATCACCGTCGCGAAGAGCGCTGGCTCGACCTGGAAGACGAAGGCCTGCTCGAGCTGGAGCCGGCGAGAGCTGAACGGGTCGGGCACCTGGTTCAGCTTCGGCGCGGGCGGGGCCTGCACGTCGACGGAGTACGGCAGCACCAGCGCGTCGAGGCCGGTGTCGATCTGCACCTTGATCTCGGGAATATCGATGGAGAACGTATTGCGGCTCAGCACCGGGTACTGCTGGCTCTTGATGTAAATATCTGAACCACCGGTGAGCCCGAACGAATCGATGCCGAACGAGGTGCGGGTGCGAAACGCCACCCGTGGAGACACCTTGGTGTCGAACCCGAAGAGCAAGCGGTTGTACACGATTGAGGTGCCGAAGCTCCCGCGGCCCTCAGGGTCGATGGAGGGGTTGGGCAGCGCGGCCACCAGCTCGTCGTTCGAGCCGAAGAAGCTCACGAAGAACCGCGAGCTGCCTTTCTTGGGCTTGTACTCGAGGCGAACTTGGTAGTCGTAGTACCGGGGCGCGACGGTAAATTGAATGGCGTCGTTCGCCCCGGGGATGAGGCCGAACACCGCCGGCAGCAGCGCGTCGAGGTGGCTGCGCCGCCCGCTGGCCGCGATGGACCAGTTTTCACTCAGCGGCGTCTCCACCAACGCCGAGACGTCGACCACGTTCAGGTCGGCGTACCCGTGCAGGCCCACCTTCGACGGCGTGCGTGAATCGCCCTTCACCAACCCGCCGATGCTGCGGCCGAACTCAGAATTGAAATTCCCCGCCTGGAAGCTGAGCGAGTCGAGCAGGTTCGAGTTGTAGGTCGAGAAGAGCCCACCGAAGTGGAACAGCACCGGCACCTGCACCTCGTCGACGTAGGTGCGGGTGTCGTACGGCCGGCCGCCGCGCACCACCAAGAAGCCCAACCCGAACGCCGACCGGGCTACGCCGGGCAGGTTCTGCACCACCCGGAACGCGTCTCCGTTTGTACCGGGAATGAGCCGAATCTCTTCTTGTTTGAGGGTGATCTGCGCGACCTCTTTTCGCTCTTTCTTCCCGCGCACCACCGTCTCCATGGTGCCGTACACCTTGCGGCGCACGTAGTACGTCACCTCGGTGCGCTGGCCGGCGACGACGGTCTCTTCGACGACGTACGGGTTGTAGTCGGCCACCACCACCGCGACCCGTTGGGCCCCGGCGGGCACGTCGGTGAGCCGGAAGGCGCCGGTGTCGTCGCTCATCGTCTCGCGCGCCGCGTCGCCTTCGCCCACGGTGATGAGCGCGCCGCCCACCGGGTTGCGGGTCCCTCGCTCGACCAAGCGCCCAGTGAAGTTGACGACGCCGGTGACGCCTGCGTCGGCCGACCCCACCAGCGGCACCTCGACCACCTGCTGTTTGAAGAAGAAGGTGTAGCTGTACTGCAGCCGCACCGCGGCGGGCGCACCGTCGACCTCGGCCGGCGAAAATTCGAATTGCCGTACCGCCGCCAGCGCCTCACGGTCGAACGCCGGGCCCGCCGACTGCACCACCCGGGCGTCGCTCACGCGGCCGTCGGTGCCGACGTCGATCTCCATCACCACCGTGCCGCCGACTCCGGCGTCGAGCTGCTCTGCGGGAAACGCCGCCTCGACCTGCTTGAGAAGGGCCGGCGGCTTGGTCAGCACGCCCGCGTCTTGGGCCACCGCCGCCGACGCCCAGAGCGCGACACCCGCCCAGAGCCTCATGCTCCACCTCGTCACGCGAGGTGAATTAGCATCACAGCGCTCCCGTGCTCAGCACGAAGTAGAAGCCGCGGTAGTAGTTACTGACGTTCTCGAAGATGACCATGAACACGGGAATCATCGAGATGGTGCCCCCGAGGAGAATCACGTGCGAGATGAGCGCGTATTCGGTCACCGCTTGGCCGCGTGGGGCTCTCCTGCGGCGAGCGGGTGTGAGCTGCCGCTTCGGGTGGTCGGCGTTCATGGCGCTGCCTCCAGTTCACTCGTAACGAAGACGTCGACTTCGCCGGCGCGTTCGCTCAAGGCGATGCGTTGGTGCCGGTGCCCTCGTCGGGCAGACAGCGACGTACCGGCTCCCGTCTCGTCGGGGAGCGCCTCGACCTGCCACCCCGACTGCGCCAGCGCCGCGCGGTAGAAGTCTCGCACCTCGGTCACCGTGCGTTTGCGCACCACGACGTGGGTCAACACGTGGTCGACAGACTCGCCCAGCGAGAGCACCTGCGGTCGGCTCGAGTCCGGCGGCGCGATGAAGCCGTCAGGACCCGGTGACGCGGCCTGCAACATCATCTCGGGGCGGCTGATGGAGAGGAAAACGAGCGTCTGCTCGCGCTCGTGCACCACCGACACCATGTGCATCACGTCAGGCGCGCGACCGCCGTCGAGCTGCACCACCGCCTGGCGCCACGCCACGTACCCGAGCCGGGGAGAATAGCGGTGCGCGATGGTCGCCACGCCCGCCCGCTTGAAGGTGTCTTCATAGAAAGACATCACCGTCTCGAAGCTGTCAGCTGTCGAGAACCACGACACCTTCATCGGCAGCGTCTGAACTGGGCTCTGCGAGAGGAGCTTTCGCGGCGCGCCATTCGGGTAGATGGGCATGCCCTCGAGCGTGTCGGGGTCGGGCAACATCGGGTCGCGCGCTGAGCGTGGGGACCCCAGCGGCAGCGCGGACACGGCCTCCCGTTCGGGCGCTTGCTCCATCGCGCGCTCAAGCGCGACCCACCGGCGCTCCGCGAGAATGAC
>JAEUJT010000340.1 GCA_016793525.1 Archangium sp.
GTGCTTGTATGAACTGGGTGCGGTCGGCAGCCCGACCGCGGCGGAGGGAGCACCATGTGGCGCCTCGTCGTCGTGGTCATGGCACTTGCTTCGGCGTGCACGGCGTCGTTCGGCCCCGAGGGGCGGCTGTTCACCTGCGAGACGAGCGCTGACTGCGAGCTCGAAGGCCATGTGTGCAGCGCCGACCAGACCTGTCGCGCGGCGGACGCGCTTTGGTCTGTCGAGCCCGAGGTCGGGTACCCAGGCTCGCTGGCCACCGTGACCGGACTGGGCCTCGAGGCGGTGACCGCGGTGCTGGTCGAGGGCACTCCGGCGGTGGTGGCGCGGCGCCTTGATGGCGGGCTTCAGTTCATCGTGCCCGCGCGTGCGCAGAGCGGCGCCGTTCAACTCGTGACCCCCGGAGACCTGCGACGGGCCGAGCAGCCCTTCACCATGAAGGCCTCCGTGCCACCCCTGCTGCGCGGTGGAAGGCGGCTGTCGCCGCCCGACGGAGGCAGCTCGAACCCGGCGTTTGGCGCGTCGCTCGCGTTGAGCGCAAACGGCACCGAGCTGGTGGTTGGCGCGACGACCGACGACTCGAGCCGTGGGTGCGCCTACGTCTACGGCGTCAACGAGCTGGGCGCGTGGGAGCAGCAGTCGGCGAGGCTCGTCGGCGCCGACCGCGCGGGTGACCAACAATACGCCGGCACCAGCGTGGCGCTCTCGGCCGATGGCCTCACCGCGCTGGTGGGCGCCAACGCCGACGATGCGAACGAAGGCGCCGCGTGGGTCTTCGCGCGGGCACCAAACAGCGCGTGGCGGCAGCTGGGCAAAAAGCTGGTGGGCGAGCGGAGCGACGTGCGGTGGCCGGCCACCAAAGGCGGCAGCGTCGCCCTCAGCGCCTCGGGGGACCATGCGGTGCTCAGCGGGCCGGCCCATCTCGCGGGGGCGGGCGCGGTGTGGCCCTTCACGGCCAAGTCGAAGGCGAGCGTCATCGAATGGGCGCCCGAGCCGCTGCTCCGCGGCGAGAGCGAAGACGCCGGCGTTTTTCGTCAGTACACCCGGGTCGGCCTCAGCGCCGACGGCGCGACGTTGGTGATGCAGGGCGGCGGTCCGGCGTTGCCTGCGCGCGCGCTGGTGTTCTCTCGGGTCGATGGGGCATGGGGCGCGGCTCCCTCGGCGGTCATCGTCATCGGCCCTCGAGCCAGCTCAGCGGTGGCGCTCAGCGGCGACGGGCGGACCGTCGCGTTCTCGACGGTGGTCGATGGTGGGGTCGGCGTGGCCGCCGACGGTGGCCTCGGGCCGTTGGGCGCCGTGTTGGTGTACGCGCGTGACGACGCGGGCGGCTGGGCCCTCGATGGGCCGCCGGTGACCCTCGCGCCGGAGCTGCCGTTCTCTCGAGCCGGTGGCTACGCGGTGGCCCTTTCTCATGCGGGAAATCGCTTGCTGGTAGGTGGCGGAGGGACCGCGTCGGTGAGCGCGACCGCCCAGGTCTTCGAGCGGGCCGACGGCGGCTGGGCGGCGTACGGCCCGGTACTGCGCATCGGCACCGGCTCACTCACCAACACCAACGCGCTCGGCTTTCAGACCGCCGTTGCCCTGTCGAGCGACGGCCGCACCGCCGCGGTCGGCAGCCCCATCGACGACAACTACCGTGGGGCCGTCTGGGTGTTTGGCCCCTAAGCTCGACACCATGCCCGCGACGACCGACGCCCGCGCCTGGACCCCCTATCGACCGCGCGCGCTGACTCAGCGCGACGAGCGGGTGTGGACCGTCGACGACGACATTCCGGGCATCACCGGCGTGACGCGTCGAATGAGCATCGTGCGGCGCAGCGATGGGTCGCTCCTGTTCTTCAACGCGATTCCCGTGCCGGAGGAGACGCTGGCGGCAGTTCGTTCGCTCGGCACGCCGGCGGCGCTCATCGTGCCGAACCGGTACCACGCCCTCGACGCCGCGCCGTTCGCCGAGAAGCTGGGTGTGCCCGCCTTCGCTCCAGCGGTGGCCATCGCCCCGTTGGCGGAGCGGGTTCGCTGCCGGCCCATCTCCGAGTTGCCGGCAGACGCGGTGGTTCAGGTGGTGACCATCGACGGCTTCAGCACCGACGAGGTGTGCCTCGTCATCGGCGGCACCCTCATCGTCGGAGACGTGGTGACCAACGCGCCGCACGGCCGAGGGCTCTACGCCCTGATGATGCGCTTCATCGGCTTCACCGGGCCCGAGCCGCGGTTGCCGCCGCCGGTGCGCAAGCGCGTGGGCCGAGACATGAACGTGCTGCGTCGCAACCTCCGAGCGCTCGCGCAGACGCCCGGCCTGGCGCGGCTGATTCCATCGCACGGCGATGTGTTCGAGGGAAATGTCCCCGCCGCGCTCGAGCGAATCGCCGCTGGAGTGTGACGGCTCATCTCACGCGGACCACGAGCGCGAGACGTCGTCGCCCTGCACGCGGTCAGAGGCCCAGCGCTCAAAGTCATCGCTGGCTCGGCGAGCAGGCGACAGCCGTCGTGCACTGAAGCACCTCTGGGCCCTGAATCGCCGCCGTGAGGCGCTTCGTTTCGGGCGACCCCGGCGGTGCCCGGTGACGGCGATGCGCTGGCTGCAACGTTTTCGCAGCGGCGCCGGCGATGAAGGCGGCTGCTCACCGGAGTGCCTTTGCGCTCCTCAGCGCGCGTGGAACGATGGCCACATGAACGTTGCGCGCACCAGCGCCGGGCGGCGGTGATGGAGGCCACGGTACCGGGTGCGCCGCGGCGACGGGTGGTGTGGAGCGACGCGGCCCGCGCGCACCTCGCGATGTTGCTGTCGGCGTCGAATGGCCAGCGCGCCGCAAGGGTGGCGACGTGGGAGCAGGTGGAACAGCTCGTCGAACAGGCGCTCGAAGCACCTGAGGGGTTCGCGTGGAGCGCCGCGGCCCTCGACGATGCGCGCGCGTTGACCACGGTGTGCCTGGCGGTGGTCACACCGACGGCGCTGGTGGTGGGCGTCGCCCGCGCCCGAGCGAAAGGGGTGACGCCCGCGTCGGCGTGGAGCGACATTCCCTCGTGGAACCGGTGGGACGCCGCGTCCAACCAGGCGCGGGTGCAGGTGTGGGCGCGCCGGGTTCAGGCAGACCGGATGCAGCTCTCCTTCGCCGCGCCGAGCGGGGTGACGACGGCGATGGAGGCGGTGCACGAGGCCATCTTTGCTCGCCCCGACGATGACGCGCCCAGGTTGGTGTACGCCGACTGGTTGACCGAGCGCGGAGACCCACGAGGTGAGCTCATCGCCCTGCAGTGTGCGCGCGCGCGCGCCGAAGCCACCACGAGAGAGGTCCGGGCTGGAGCGCTCGGGCTCCAGCCGCGCGACAGTGATGACCTTGCCGAAGCCACCGCGACGCGCGAGGCCGAGCTCCTGGCGCTCCACGGCGAGACGTGGCTCGCCGGCGTTCCCCGAAGTGCGGTGCAGGTCCGCTTCGCGCGCGGCTTCATTCACGAGCTGACCGTGCTCGACGCCCGCACGATGGCGCCGCTCGACGCGTTGTTTGCCCGCGAGCCCATCGAGCGCCTCCGCTTCGCGTCGGGGTGCGGCGTCGACCTCGGCAAGCTGCGCGCTGCGCCGTGGCTTTCGAGGGTTCGGCACCTCGCGTTTTCGTCGGATCCAGGCTCGTTCCCGTTCTTCGATGGCCGGTCGCTGACGGCGTTTCTTCCGGGGCGAGAGCTGCGTGCGCTCACCGAGCTCGAGCTCTCGGGCCAGCGGGTCGGCGACCTCGGCGCGGCGATGCTGGCGGGGGGAGCAGTCGCCACCGCGCCCGCACTGAAGCGCCTCACCATCGCGTCTGATGTGCTCACCCCGTTTGCGGGGCAGGCGCTCGCGTCGACTCGCTTCCTCGGCAAGCTCGCAGCGCTCGCGCTCCCCGACAATCAGCTGCGTGCCGAAGGCGTCGATGCGTTGCTGCGCGCGCGGAGCCCGGGCCGTCTCGAGATATTGGTGCTCGACGGTAACCACCTGGGCGACGACGGAGCGCGGATCATCGCCTCGGAGGCGAAGCTGCGCACGCTGAAGCACCTGTCTTTGGCGCGGAACCGCATCGGCCCAGCTGGCGCGCAGGCGCTGTTGACGTCACCAACGCTCCGAGGTCTCGAGACCCTCGAGCTCGCGGGCAACCCCATCGGGGCGAAGGCGAAGGCGCGACTCGCCTCGGCCCTCACGCCCTGACGGGCTTCTCCGTCGCTTCGATTATTCGGCCGCCACGCCGCAGCACTGCTGATTCACGGTGGTGCCGTTCGGCAAGGTGAGGGGATACGTCTGGCACGACTCGGGGCGCTTGCAGTCCTGGTTCGTCGAGCAAAACGTGCTGACGCCGCTGGTGCAGCCTCCGCCGCCGCCACCAGGGGGCCTCACGCCTCCGCTGATGTTCGACAGGGCCTTCTTGCTCAGCTTCTTCACCGCAGTTTTCTTGGTCATGGCGGGCACTGTGGAGCAGTTCGAAAGCTGGCTCAACTCAGCGTTGCGCGGCGCTCACATCTGGGCGCGCACCGGCCATCTCCGTCCGCTGGCGAACGCGGCGATCGACGAAGAACAGCACCGCGGTCGACAGAATGATGGCCGTCGCCACCACGTACCCGAGCACCTCGTAGTGCAGCAGCGCGCCGTCGGCGGCTTCGACCACGATGAGGCCGGTGGCGCCCGCGGCGACACCTCCCCCGAGCTGCTGGAGCGCCGAGTTCACCGCCATG
>JAEUJT010000403.1 GCA_016793525.1 Archangium sp.
CGTCGCCGAGATCGCCGTCGCCTCGCGCACCACGTCACCCGCCTGGAGCGGGCCCCAGCCGGTCGCGCTCTTCCGCTGCGCGTCGCCGGAGGACTGCACCACGGTCAGCGGCTGAAATGGCGCGGCTTCGGCGACGGTCACTGGCGGCTGCGCGGCGCTGTCAGCCACGTCGACCTGCACGGCCAGCACCAGCACCGCCGCAGCAGCCAACGCCAGCCCCGCGGCGACCCACGGCCACCGCAGCGGAGGCGCGAGGCCTTCGTCTGCGGCCTCAGCCAACTTCGCGCCCACTCGGCGGAACCCGACGTCGCTCAGCGTGTACGGCGTGAGGCCCGCCAGCAGCGCCCTCCGCCCGCGCGCGTCGCGCACCGACTGCCGGCACGCCGCACACGCAGCGAGGTGCGCGTCGGCCCCCGAGGGATCGATGGCCGCGGCTTCGAGGGCCTCGGGCGTCAGGTGGCTCACGGCACGCCTCCAAAAAATTCAGCCAACGCTGGGTCTGCCTTGGCCAGGGCCTCGAGCTCGCGGCGCGCGTAGAACAGGCGCGTACGCACCGTCAGCACGTTTGTCCCCAACGTCTCGGCGATGGTGTGCGCGTCGATGCCCTGCAGGTCGTGCATGACGAGCACCGCCCGCTTCTTCGGCGCCACCGCCTGGAGGAGCGCCTCGACTCGGGCCTGCCGCTCGGCGGAGAGCGTCACCTCGACCGGTTGCATCGCCGGGTCGACCACCTCGGGCACGTCGTCGACGAGCTCGAGGCGCGCGCGGGTGTGGGTGCGGCGGGCCTTGAGCGCGACATGAATGGCGACCCGGTAGAGCCAGGTGGTGAAGGCGCTTTTGCCCTGGAACCGGCTGATGCTGCGAAACACCTCGATGAAGACGTCTTGCAGCACGTCTTCGAGCTCGGCTCGCGGCACCATGAAGGTGAGCTGGCGCGCGACCTGCCGGTGGTGGGCGTCGTAGAGCTCGCGAAACGCGGCAGGGTCTCCCGCCTGGGCCCGCTCGACCACGCCAGTGCCCGCCCGCATCGCGCGCGCGTGTACCG
Organism: Archangium sp.; assembly: GCA_016793525.1. The sequence continues at coordinate 1,046 of JAEUJT010000403.1, forward strand.
CCCCGTTCGACCATGTGTCCAGCGCCTGCACAGCCTTCTGTACCCGCGGCGGAGGGGCCCATTCACCCCGGGCCAGGCATCGCTTGCGAGGCGCCACGAGGTGTGCGACGTGCCGGGCTTCCCGTGTCCACCACCTCCACGCTCCGCCTCGGCCAGACGCTGTTTCGGCTGCGCAGTGTGACCCCGGTGCCAGTGATTCTCGTCGCGGGCTGGCTGTTGTGGGACGCGCGCGCCGACGTGCGGCCCTTCGACCTCGAGCTCGACGTGCTGGGCGTCGCCCTCGCGTTGGCTGGCCAGGCGCTCCGCTTCGCCACGCTGGGCCTGGTCCCCGAAGGCACCAGCGGCCAGAACCTGGTGATTCAGGCGGCGGTGCTCAACACCCGGGGCCCGTACGCCCATGTGCGCAACCCGCTCTACGTGGGCAACCTGGGCCTGGTGCTGGGCCTGCTGTGCGCGGCCAACGTGCCGGTCGTCTACGCGCTGGGGCTCGGCTTCTTCTTCGGCGAGTACTTCTTCATCATTCGCGCCGAAGAACACTTCCTCCGTGGCAAGTTTGGCCCCGCGTTCGACGAGTTTTGCGCCACAGTTCCGCGCTGGGTTCCTCGGCTGACGCCGGCGTACCCAGAAGGCCGGCTCCGCGAAGGTGATTTCGACTGGAAACGGGCGCTGAAGAAGGAGATCAACCCCTTCGCCGCCTGGGTGTCGGGCTTGGTGGCGCTGTGGCTGTGGCACGGCTGGGCGCGTGGAACGCTGACGGAGCCCACGGCGGCGCTCCTCGTCGGCCTCGAGGCGGTGACGCTGGTGGCGTTGGGCGTCGTCAAAGCGTGGAAGAAAGGGTGGTTGTTCACATGAGCAAGCAACGTGAAGCGCAGACCCACGGGCGCCGGCCCTCCCCGGCGTGGAACGAGCTCGACGCCGCCGAAGCGGCCCCGAAGCGCAGCACAGGCGCTCCGGCCGAGCTCCACCCTGAGATGCACGGCGACCTGGTGCGCCGCTTCGAAGGCAGCGCGGTGCTGCAGCGGCTCCTCACCTCGTCTGGCTCGTTGGCCGATGTCGAAGACGTGGCCGAGGCGTTTCGCGAGGCGATCGCCGCCGAAGCCCCCGCCTCGGTCGTCATTCAAGCGCTGTGGGAAGACGAGCCCCGCTTCGAGCGGCCCACCGTCGCCCGCCAGACCTTCAGCAACCTGCTCGGCCTCTTCGATCTCATCGCCTCGGGCGCAACCGTCGACCTGCGGCCCGAGGCGCCGCCGGTGCGCACCAAGCGGCCCAAGGCCCCGGCCCCCGCGCCGTTCACCACCGAGCCCGACGAGGCCTTCGTCGAGGCGGCCTGGCGCTACTTCGACGACGCCCCCAAGGCGCGCGAGCGGCACCAGCATTCGTTCGACAACCGGCAAGACGCGCTCCTCACCTGGCTCGACGACACCGGCCTGAGCGACGAAGGCTTCTCGCTGGTGACGATGCTGGTGAGCGACGTGTACGCGATGCTCGAGCTCGGCGGCATGAAGGTGGGCCTGGTGGAGCCGAAGAAGATCCACAAGCGCTTCACCAAGAAGACGCTGCCGCCGGCGCTGCTGGCCTGGCTCGAAGAAGGCACGTTCGAGGCGCAAGCCGACGAGACCGCGCCGCTCAAGGCCGCCGACGCGAAGAAGGCGCTCGACGTGGCGAGGCGCGCGACCGCGGCGATGTGGGCCGCCTGCCGAGTGCCGTAAGCTCCCACCATGGCTGGTAAAAAAGACGACGACGAGACGGGCATCAACGGCAAGCGCAAGAAGAGCTGGCGCGAGCTCGACGCCCAACGCGGCAAGTCGAAGTACCACTCGCGGCAAGACGACCCCGGCCAGCAGCGCATCGAGCGCAGCGCGAGCTACGAGAAATACAAGAAGGCGGCCGACTCGCTCTTCAGCGGCGGAGAGCTGCCCAAAGGCCTGGCGGAGACCTTCGACCCCGAAGGCAAACGCAAAGACCTGAAGGCCGCGCTCACCAAGATCCGCGAGGCGCCAGATCGCAAGACCTGGGCGGCGCTGGTGGCCGAACACGTCGAGAAGAACCCCGAGCTGCCCGACGATCTCTACTTCCTCGACTCGCTGCTCGATCACCCGAAAGATCGCATCGTCGACCGCGCGCTGAGCAAGCTCGAGGTGATGCAGGCCGACGGCCGGCTCCCGAAAGAGAAGACGCCGCGCAGCCTGGAGCAGCGGCTCCGCGCGCTCGAGATGACCTCGATGGACGCCGAGACCCAGGCGCGCGCCAAGGCCCTGCGCCTCAAGCTGTAAGGCGGCTCGAGCGCGTCACGCCACCGCGGCGGGCCCGTCGATGGCCTGGCCACGGCGAATGCGCTCCAAAACGTACGCGAGCGCGTTGAGCGAGGTGGGCTTGGGCAGGTAGCCGTCCATGCCCGCGCGGCGGCAGGCGGCGATCTCCTCGGGCATCGCCGCAGCCGAGAGCGCGACGATCGGCACCGACGCCCACGCGCACCCGAGCTTGCGAATACGCTTCGTGGCCTCGAAGCCGTCCATCGCCGGCATGTGAACGTCCATCAAGACGGCCATCACCCGCCGCTGAGAGATGAGCTCGAGCGCCTCGGCGCCTGACGACGCGACGAGCGCCTTGTACCCAGCGCGCTCGACGAGCGACGAGGCGACCTTCAAGTTGATGGGGTTGTCGTCGACCACCAGCACCGGGTCAGCGGAGATGGGCTCCGCACGGGCGAGCGGCTGCGCGATGACCACCTGCGCGGCCGACTCCCGGCACTTCTGCAGCACCGCCGTGAAGCGAAAGGTCGCCCCCTCGCCGAGCTTCGACGTCACCTGAATGCGGCCGCCCATCATCTGCGCCAGCTCGTTCGACAGCGACAGCCCCAGGCCGGTGCCGCCGAAGCGCCGCGACGTCGACTCGTCGGCTTGCTGGAACGGCACGAAGAGCCTCGATTGCACCTGGGGATCGATGCCGATGCCGGTGTCTTTCACGTCGACGCGGAGGCGAATCGTCTCCATGGTGACATCGTCGATGCTGGCGATGACCTGCACCCCGCCGACTTCGGTGAACTTGAGCGCGTTGCTGACCAGGTTTGTCAGCACCTGGCGCATGCGCAGCGAGTCGCCGCGCACCAGCAGAGGAATCGCCTCTTCGAAGTCGAGCGAGAGCGTGAGCTTGCGCGTCGCCGCCTGGCTGGCGTGGAGCCGAAGCACGTCATCGAACAGCTGGCGAATATCGAACTCGGCTTTCTCGATGACCAGCTTGCCGGCCTCGACCTTGGAGTGATCGAGCAGATCGTTCAGCAGCGCCACCAGGCTGTGCCCACTGGTCTGAATCAACCGCAGGTGCTCGCGCTGCTCGCTGCTCAACGGCGAATGGAGGAGCGCCTCGGTCAGCCCCAACACGCCGTGCATCGGGGTTCGCAGCTCGTGGCTCATGTTGGCGAGGAAGCGGGTCTTGGCGACGTTGGCCTGCCGCTCCGCGTTCAGCGCGCGCACCCGGGAGCGCTCGAACAGCAACGTCCACCCGGCCATGGCCGACATCGACGCCAACATGCGCCCGAGCGACATCAGCGGGGGCGGCTCGGGCATGCCCGGCAGCTCGAGGTGGAGCATGTAGATGAGGCCCAAGCCAATCGCCGCGACGAACTCCACCACCAACCAGGCGCGCGCCGCGGTGAGGCCCAGCGTCAGCACCACGAACGAGGGCACCAACGCCAACACCGTCAGGTGCGCCAGGTCGACGCGCTGCTCCGTCAGGGCGGTGCCCAACACCGAAGCAGTGAGCGCACCGGCAAAAACATGGGTGTGGGTACCGAGCCCAATTCGCCGCCGCCAGAGCGCCCAGGTCATCGGCAGCGTCACCACGTTCATCAGCACCACAGAAATGGCGGCGCCCCACAGCCCGAGCGCCACATAGAGCCCCGTGAGGACAAACGTGACCCCCGAGCTCGAGAGCGCTACCGCGATTGCGGACCACCGGCGATGTTCGTCATCGCCGAGCGCAGGTGTCATTTCAGAAGGCTAATTCCACGCGCGCGGCGACGCTCGCTGACACCTGAGGGTCTGAAGCGACCCGCCGTCGAACTCAGCGCTTTTTGGGCGCTTCGAAGGTATCGGCGTTGCGGTTCGCGAACTTCACGCCCTTCTTCTCGAGCGTCTCGAGGGCTTTGGTGCCCTGCTGCTTCGCGGTCTCGCCCATCTTCACGCCTTCTTTCTTGAAGGACTTGGCGAGCCAGCCGAGCGACTTGAGGCTCTTCTTGGCCGTGTCGATCGACTGCGTCAGATTTGTGCTGCTGGGACCGGTCGACGGCTTCGCAGCGGTGGCAGGCTTCGTCGACGTCGGGATCTTCGGCTGCGCAACGCGTGCGGGCATTGGGCGAGTGTGTCACACCCGCACACGCCAGGCGACTCAATCGGGCTCGATGGGCTGCCAGACGCGCTCGGCGGGCACGGAGACCACTGTCCGCTGCGGCAGCCACACGGCGGTGAGCGCCTTGCCGTACACGCAGCCGGAATCGAGCCCGAGCGCGTAGGGGTGGTGCTGCACGCCGCGCACTGCATCGTGGCCGAAGACCACGAAGCGGGGGCCCGGCCACGTCGAAGCCCAGGGGACTCCGGCGTCGCCGCGTTTCTGGGGCGAACCGTCGGGGGCGATGGAGCGCAGGTTGATGCACCAATCGCGTGTCTGGTTTGCCAGTGGAACACCGGGGATCAGCCCCGCGTGCACGACGATCGTCTCCAGCTCGGGGAAGTCGAGCCAAAGCGGGAGGCGCTCGAGGTATTTCCAGTCGTCGGGCTTCAGCGACTTGGCGACTGCTTGCGCACCGGCGCTCCCGGGGCGGCCCTCGCGCACGCCCAGCGCGTGGGCGTCG
>JAEUJT010000419.1 GCA_016793525.1 Archangium sp.
TTCACGCCCTCGGCGCGGGCCAGCCGCTCGATCAGCGTCAGCTCCTCCTCGGTGTCGGTGGAGAACACGTTGAGTGACACGAGTGGCTCGAGGCCGAAGCCGCGAATGGCGTTCAGGTGGCGGCGCAGGTTGGCGAAACCGGCTTCGATCGAGGCCAGGCCGGGCTGATCGCCGCCGTGGAACCGCAGCGCCCGGGCGGTGGCGACCAGCACCACCGCGTGTGGCCACAGCCCGGCCATGCGGCATTTGAGATCGAGGAACTTCTCTCCACCGAGATCGAAGGCGAAGCCGGCCTCGGTCACCACCACATCGGCCAGCGCGAGCGCGGCCTTGGTCGCCGACACCGAGTTGCACCCGTGGGCGATGTTGGCGAACGGCCCGCCGTGCACCAGCGCCGGAGCGCCCTCGGTCGTCTGCGCCAGGTTGGGGAGCAGGGCGTCGCCGAGCAGCGCGGCCATGGCGCCGACGGCGTTGAGATCTCCGGCGGTGACAGGCTTGCCCTCGGGGCCAACGCCGACGATCAGCCGGCCCAATCGCTTCTTCAGATCGGCCACGCTGTCAGCGAGGCAGAGCGTTGCCATCACCTCAGACGCGGCGGTGATGTCGAACCCGTCTTCGCGGGGAACGCCGTGCGCCGAACCGCCCAGCCCGATGACGGTGTTGCGCAAGAAGCGATCGTTCATGTCGATGCAGCGCTTCCACGTCACCGACTTGAAGCGCTGCTGGCCGAAGTTGATCGCGTTGTCGACCAGCGCCGCGAGCAAGTTGTTGGCCGCGGTGATCGCGTGCAGGTCTCCGGTGCAGTGCAGGTTGATGCGCGCGCTCGGCTCGAGCGACGCCTTGCCTCCGCCGGTGCCTCCGCCCTTGGCGCCGAACACCGGGCCGAGCGACGGCTCTCGCAGCGCCGCCATCGCGTGTACGCCCCGCCGCACCAGGCCCTGCGTCAGCCCAATGGAGGTCGTGGTCTTGCCCTCTCCGTATTTGGTCGGCGTCATCGCGCTCACCAGCACCAGCTTGCCGCGGGGGCCGGCGCGGCGGAGTCGGTTGACGGTGGGCCACCCCAGCTTCGCCAGGTGCGGGCCGTGCAGCAGCAGATCATCTGGGCCGAGGTCGAGGGCTTTGGCGACGTCGAGAATGGGGCGCATGTCGCGGGGGCATAGCGCACATGCGACACGACTTGGGGTGGCGTGCTATCTCCTGCCGGGTCGCTGCGGGGCGCGAAAGGGGCGCTTCGCTTCAGGAGTCGCATGCACGCGCATCAGTGGATTCTCGTGGCAGCAGGGCTGGCCTTTTTCGGATGCGTCGCGCCGAGCCGCCCGTGCAGCACCTTTGCTGATTGTTCGACGGGCCAGACCTGCGTCGGTGGCTTCTGCCGCGGCGGCACGGTGGGGGGCGGCGGTGGCCCTGGTGGAGGCCTCGGGAGTGGCCCCGGCGGAGGCGTCGGTGGGGGCACGGGTGGCAACACCGGCGGTGGCTCCGGCGGCGGCGGCGGGGGCGGGGGCGATCCGTTCGCTGAAGACTCGGGCATCGATGCTGGCGTGATCCCCGAATACGACGGCGGGTGTGGGCCGATCACGCCTGGCAACCCGCCGTACCCGCGGCGCTGCGCGCCCGGCACCACCAACGAGTGCGGCCCGGCGACCGACGTCTTCTTGACCGGCGCTGGTGTCACCAGTGCGCTGCTCAACGGCGCCACCGGCAACGGCTTCGACGACGACTGCGACGGCCTGGTCGACGAAGGTTGCACCTGCTCCGGGAACGGCACGACAAAAGACTGCTACCTCGTGCCGGCCACGCAGGTGAACGCGGCCACCAGCCAGCCGGTGGGCTGGTGCACCACCAACGCCAAGGGGTCGGTCGACTGCGCCGGCGGAGAGCTCTCGGCCTGGTCTGGCGTCTGCCGCGGTGCCCAGACCCCCGCGCGGTTCGATTCGTGCGCGGCGGGCGACTTCGACTGCGACGGGCTGTCGGGCAACAACCAGATCGCCGGCTGCATGTGCCCCACGTCGGTGCAGTGCCCCACCAACACGGTGCTGATGGCGCCGTACCCTCCACCCAACGCCATTCCGTCGATCGACGGCTCTCAGTGGATCACCGACCCCGCAGAGCGCGCGATGACCACCAACTGGACGTGGACTGTGCTGGGCGGCGACTGCGACAACGTGCTGCCGTTCCCCACGTTCGCGCTGTACTCGTCGGCCGCGTCGTCGACCTCGACCCGCCGCGGCACCCGCACCGCCGTGAAGTACGACATGGGCCAGGGCAAATACGTTCCCACTGCAGGCGAGCCGCTGATCGCGCTGCGGGCGAACAACTACGGCTCGGGCACCGCCGGCGGCAAGGTCCACACCGCATTCGGTCTGTCGGGCGACTACCTGGTGCAGGGCGAATTCACCCTCGGCAACAAGACCTACGTCTGCACCCAGAAGGTCGAAGTGCGCGCGGCCGGCATTCGCGCCGAGCTCTGCTGGGACACGGTGGGCAACAACGACGTCGACCTCCACTTCGCGCGGCTCCAGGGCGCGACCTGCAGCGCCGGCAGCGGAAACGGGTGGGGCGGTACCTGCAACGGACAAGACTGTTACTACGCCAGCGCCTGCGCCGGCGGCAGCGACCCGGGCTGGAGCTACACCGCCTCTCCCACCACTGCGTGCCAGGGCTGGTCGAGTCGCCGCGGCACCAACGCGTGCAGCAACCCTCGGCTCGATCGAGACAACGTGTCGTGCACCCGCACCGAAGATGACCCGACGAGCGGTGCGTTCTGCGGCCCGGAGAACACCAACCTCGACAACCCGCGCAACGGAGACACCTTCGTGATCGGCGCGAACTACTTCGGCGGCAGCTCCATGGCGAAGCCGCACGTCAACGTGTACTGCAACGGTCGCCGGGTTCTCTCAGTCGGTTACAACCCGGCCACGGGGCAGACCGGCTTCCCGCTCCTGCGCACGTCGGGTGGCGGCGCTTCGGGCGACCACTGGACTGTGGCGACGGTCAAAGCCAACGTCACCGGCACCTCGCTCACCTCGTGCGACGTGACACCGATTCCGTCGCGGCACGCCGACACCACGCGCGACGGGCCAGTGGCGATGAGCGGCGCGGGCAACAACATCTGCGTCGACTCCACGATGAACCAGACGCCGGCGCCAAACACCTACAGCTACCCGTCGGGCAACCGCCGTTTCGTCTCGAACCCCGCGCAGGGCGTCACCATCGGCTCGATTCCGCAAACGCCGACCCAGTGGTGCCGGCACTGACGGTGGTTGGCCGGGCCTCTCGAGCTCCGGCACGTCGCGGAGGCGGCTGCCGGCGTGCGTCGAGGGCCGCGCCGTTACGGTGTGACGAAGCCGCTCGAAGACGCTGACCACCGGCGCAGCAGCGCGTCGCGGCGCCCGTAGATGGCCGCCGTGCCGTCGTTCCCCGGTGTCACGCCAGAGACGCGCACGCCGCGTTCGGTGGGGTGGGCGGTGAAGCTCGTCACCTGCCTCGTCGTGCGCTCGTAGGTCGCGAAGAAGGGGGTGCTGACACCGTCGCGCTCCACCGTACCGGTCGCCAGCACCTGCGTCCCCGTCAGCGCGCAGCCCGCCAGCTGGGCGGTCGGATCATCGGTGAGTGGGATGATCGCCGGGTTCGTCAGCTCCCAGGGAAGCGTATGCGCGACCACTGGCCGCCCGCCGAGCAGAGCGCAGTACGCGAGGTCGTCGGCGCGGTCGGCGAAGACGGCGACGATGCGCCCGTCGAGGCCCAGCTCACCGGAGTTCCACACCTCTCCGTCGAGCGTGAGCTCGACGGCCCCCGCTGCGGTGACGCCAGCGCGAACGCGTTCTCCGGCCACCCAGAACTGGCGCTTCGACGGTGACGCTGGCAACGCCTTCGAACCGATGGCCCAGACTCGCATGCCCGTCGTCTGGCGCTGAAAGTCGGTCGCAAACGCGCGCCGCCAGAGCACGCCCCCGTCGGCGGCGAGCTGCGCGACCCACCCGTCGGTGGACCCATCGGCCAACCGCTCGATGCCACCCACCAACAGCGTGCCGATGTTGGTGACAGAGATGGCGGTGGCCTCGGTCTCGACGCCGGCCGCACCCCCGATCTTCACCGTCCACACCTCGGCATCATCAGGGCCGACCGAGCGAACCCACGCGCTGCGCAGCCCGTCGGCGTCGGTGGTGAATCCGGCCAAGACCCACTGATCACCGAGCACCACCGAGGCGCGAATCGAGTCGGCGTTCTGCGTGGCATCGACGGTCTGGTGTCGAACGAGCTGCCCCGCGGCGTCGGCCAAGCCGTACCAGGCGTCGGCGGTGGCTTCGTCATCGCTCGCGGCGCCGCGGAACCCGGCTTGCCGCCAGCGCCCGTCGGGACCGGGAACGGCGGTGGTGATGGTCTGGCGGCGCTCCTCGCCGACGACCGCCAGAGGCTCACACCCGGTGCCCGCGATGAGCCCCGCGCACAGCAGGGCGTGATCAATTCGCATCGAAGATCCGTTGAACGCGCTGGCGCACCAGCTCCGAGGGGTTACGGGCGACGAAGCGTCGGCTCACCACCTCAGCCTCAGCGCGGCGGCCGAGCTTGAGCAACGCCTCGAGCTGCACGAGCGTGGCCTCGGTGGCCAACGTCCCCGAGGGGAACCGCTTTTGGTACCCGGTGATCTCCGCCAGCGCCTTCGCGGCATCTCCCGCGCCGAGGAAGGTGCGCGCGCGATCGAGAGATTCGAGCTCGAGCGACAGCGCATCTTCTGGGGCCTCGACGGCGCGCGGCGGCGGCGGCGCACGCACCGCCGGCGGCATGGCGACCGGCGCAGGCGGAGGGGCCTCGACCACGAGCACCGGGGCAGGTGTGGGTGGCGGCTCGACCGGCACCGGCAGCACCACCGGCCGTGGTGGGACGATCTCCGCCGCGAGCCTTTGACGTTCGACCACCACACCCGCGCCGAACGCACCGGCCATCAACCCGGCGACGATCGTCACCTTGAGCACCGTCGCCGTCGCTGTCGTCGCGCCGGCCGCACCCGCCGTGCTCGCTGCTGCCGCCGCGGTGGCGCCGGCGGTGCCGAGGCCGAGCGCCGAGAGG
>JAEUJT010000435.1 GCA_016793525.1 Archangium sp.
CGCTCCACGAGGTCGGTGAGCTCCTCGACGATGAACGAGCCCTGGGTCGGGTTCTCGTTCTTCGACAGCCCGAACTCGCGGTTGATGACGAGCTGAATCGCCAGCGCGCGGCGCACGCTTTCTTCGGTGGGCGTGGTGATGGCCTCGTCGTACGCGTTGGTGTGCAGCGAGTTGCAGTTGTCTTGCAGCGCGAGCAGCGCCTGGAGCGTGGTGCGAATGTCGTTGAACGAGATCTCCTGAGCGTGGAGCGACCGGCCCGACGTCTGAATGTGGTACTTCAATTTCTGCGAGCGCTCGTTCGCGCCGTACTTGTCACGCAGCGTGCGCGCCCAGATGCGCCGCGCCACGCGCCCGATGACCGCGTATTCGGGGTCCATTCCGTTCGAGAAGAAGAACGACAGGTTCGGCGCGAAGTCGTCGATGTGCATGCCGCGCGACAGGTAGTACTCGACGAAGGTGAAGCCGTTCGCGAGCGTGAAGGCGAGCTGGCTGATGGGGTTCGCCCCGGCTTCGGCGATGTGGTACCCGGAGATCGACACCGAGTAGAAATTTCGCACCTTGTGGTCGATGAAGTTCTGCTGAATGTCGCCCATCAACCGCAGCGCGAACTCGGTCGAAAAGATGCACGTGTTCTGCGCCTGATCTTCTTTGAGAATGTCGGCCTGCACCGTACCGCGCACCACCGACAGCGTCGCCGCGCGAATCTTCTCGTACACCTCGCGAGGCAACACCTCGTCGCCGGAGACGCCGAGCAACATCAGCCCGAGCCCGTCGTTCCCCTCGGGAATGGTGCCTTGGTAGCGGGGCCGCTCGACGCCGCGGCGCGCGTAGAGGTCAGCGATCTTCTTCTCGACCTCGGAGGTCTTGCCGTTCGCTTTGATCCACTTCTCGCAGCCCTGATCCACCGCGGCGTTCAAGAAGAACCCGAGCAGCATCGGCGCCGGGCCGTTGATGGTCATCGACACCGACGTCGATGGATCAGCCAGGTCGAAGCCTGAATACAGCTTCTTCGCGTCGTCGATGTTGGCGATGGAGACGCCCGAGTTCCCCACCTTCCCGTAGATGTCAGGGCGCTGGTCGGGGTCTTCGCCGTACAGAGTGACCGAGTCGAACGCCGTCGAGAGGCGCTTCGCCGGCAGCCCGCGCGACACGTAGTGGAAGCGGCGGTTGGTGCGCTCCGGGCCACCTTCACCCGCGAACATGCGCGCCGGGTCTTCGTTCTCACGCTTGAGCGGGAACACGCCGGCTGTGAAGGGGAATTGCCCCGGAGGCGCCTCGCGCAACAGCCAGGTCAAAATGTCGCCCCAGTCTTCATATTTGGGCAGCGCCACCTTGGGGATCTTCAGGTGCGAGAGCGACTCGCTGATCAGATCGAGCTCGACGACTTTGTCGCGCACTTGGAACTGGTACTTCGCCGCGGCGTACCGGCGCTTGGTGGCGGGCCACTCGTCGAGCAAGCGTTTGCACTCCGGGTGCAGCCGCGCCTCGAGGTCTTGGTACAGCGAGACCAGCTCACCGAGAAACGCGGGCTCGCCCTCGACGCGCTGGGTGACGTGCACCACGCCGTCCTGGCCAGCGGGTTCGACGATCTCCAGCTTCGTCTTGCCGATGTTGGCGCGCACGGCGTCGATGGTGCCGCGCAGCTGGTACATGCGCCGCGCGATGGCCGATTGGCTCCGCACGAAGGCGTCGGCGGAGTCACAGGTCTCGGCGAGCTCGGCGAGGTAACGCGTGCGGTCAGGAGGGATGATCCACTTCTTCTCGCTCATGCCCGCCGTGAGCTGGGGCGCGGAACCGAGCGCCGCCTTGGTCTTCTTCGCGATGGCCGCCAGCACCGCGCCGTAGAGCCGGTTCATGCCCGGGTCGTTGAACTGCGAGGCGATGGTCCCGTAGACGGGCACGTCTTCGTCGGGCAGCGCGAAGGCGTTGTGGTTTCGCTTCCACTGTTTGCGCACGTCGCGCAGCGCGTCGAGCGAGCCGCGCTTGTCGAACTTGTTGATGGCGATGACGTCGGCGAAGTCGAGCATGTCGATCTTCTCGAGCTGCGTCGCCGCGCCGTATTCCGCGGTCATGATGTAGAGCGAGACGTCGGCGTGGTCGGTGATCTCGGTGTCTGACTGCCCGATGCCCGCGGTCTCGACGATGATCAGATCGTAGTCGGCCGCGCGGCAGATCTCGATGGAATCGGCGACGTGCTTCGAGAGCGCCAGGTTCGACTGCCGAGTCGCGAGCGAGCGCATGTAGACGCGCGGGTCGTCGATGGCGTTCATGCGAATGCGGTCGCCGAGCAGCGCCCCGCCCGACTTGCGCTTCGAGGGGTCGACCGAGAGCACCGCCACCGTCTGGTCTCGGCTCCCGTCGAGGAAGCGGCGCACCAGCTCGTCGATGAGGCTCGACTTGCCCGCTCCGCCGGTGCCGGTGATGCCCAGCACGGGCACCATACGCTTCGCCTGCCGCTTCGAGAGCACCTCGCGCAGCGCCGTGCCCGCCTCGGGGAAGTTCTCGGCGATGGTGATCAACGCGCCCAACGTGCCGGGCTCTCGCTTCGGCAGCTGGGGCAACAGAGCGTCGAACGCGGCCGGGCGCTGCTCGAAATCGCACTGGCTGACGACGTCGTTGATCATGCCCTGCAGCCCAAGGGCACGGCCG
>JAEUJT010000487.1 GCA_016793525.1 Archangium sp.
GTGAGCCCCTCCCGCCGCGCGACTTCTTCCCAGTTCTTGCTGAACACACCCCTCGTTTGGAGCCGTTCATGAAGCCGTTCAAAACCCACCTGCTGCTGTTGCCCTTTCTCGCTGCTTGCGGTCACCAGATCGTCGAGTTCCGCGCTGACGGAGGCGCCACGTTCGACGGTGGTGCGGTCGAAGACGCTGGAGCGCACGAAGACCTCGACGGAGGTGTCTTCAGTGACGGAGGTGTCTTCGGCGACGGCGGCGTTCTCGGCGACGGCGGCGTTCTCGGCGACGGAGGTGCCTTCGGCGACGGCGGCGTTCTCGGCGACGGAGGTGTCTTCGGCGATGGCGGCGTCACCTTCGACAGCGGCGTGATCTTCGATGCGGGGCAGGCGCCGCTGGTGCTCTTCACCACGCCCACCAACGGCGCGGGCGACGCGGGAGTGGACGTGTCTCCGACCGCGACCTTCAACGCCGCGATGGCCCCGGCGAGCTTCACGACGCTCTCGTTCACCCTCACGCAAGGCACCACCTCGGTGCCGGCCGTGGTGACCTACTCGGGCGTCAAAGCGACGCTCGACCCGGTGGCCAAGCTCGCGCCCAACACCACCTACACCGCCACCCTCACCACCGACGTCACCAGCGCCTCGGGCGCTCCGCTTGCGGCCGCGTACCCGTGGACCTTCACCACCGAGCGCCGCCCCACGGTGTTGTCGACGTTCCCCACCAACACCGCGACCAACGTTGGCATCAACGTGTCTCCGTCAGCGACCTTCAGCACCCGAATGGATGCGACCACGCTCAACGCGCTCACCTACACGCTCAAGCAGGGCACCACGCCGGTGACCGCGGTCATCACCTCGTCGGGCAATACGGCGACCATCAACCCCTCGTCGAACCTGCTCCCGAACACGGTGTACACGGTGGCCATCACCACCGGCGCCACCAGCGCGGGCGGGGCGGCCTTGGCGGCCGACGTCACCTGGAGCTTCACCACCGGCACCGGGCTGTCGTCGCCGGAGATCATCTCCACCTGCCCGGCGAACGGCGCGACCGACGTGCTCACCACCACGAGGATCTGCGCGACCTTCAACAAGTCGATGAACCCCGCGACCATCAACACCACGACCTTCACGGTGGACCAGGGGGCGACGGCCGTGGTGGGCACCGTGACGTACGACGCGATGTCGCTCACCGCGTACTTCACGCCGACCAACCCGCTCGGGGTGAGCCTGCCGTACACGGCCACCGTGACCTCGGGCGCGCAAGACTTCTCGGGCACGTCGCTGGTCACCGACAACGCCTGGAACTGGACAACCAGCGCCTGCAGCCAACAGCCGATCGCGCTGGGCTCCGCCGCAAACTTCGCCGCGCTGGCGGGCTCGACGCTGACCAACACCGGCTTGACCAACATTGTGGGCGACATCGGCGTCAGCCCGGGCACGGCCATCACCGGCTTCCCGCCCGGCGTCATCGTCGGTACGCAGCACGCAGGCACCGCGACCGCGACGACGGCCGCGGCGGACCTCACCACCGCGTACAACCAGGCCACTGGGCGCACGCTGTGTTCCACGGTCGCGACCGGCAACCTCGGAGGCCAGACGCTGACCCCAGGGCTCTACACCTCGACCTCGGGCCTGGCGGTGAGCAGCGGAGACCTGACCCTCGACGCCCAAGGCGATTCGACGGCTGTGTTCGTCTTTCAGACCGCGTCGACGCTGACCGTGGCGGCCGGCCGACGCGTCATCCTCTCGGGAGAGGCGCAGGCGAAGAACATCTTCTGGCAGGTCGGCACGTCGGCGACGTTCGGCTCGACGTCAGACGTGGTGGGCACGGTGATGGCCGCCCAGTCGATTACCGTGCAGAACGGCGCGTCGGTCGAAGGCCGGGTCCTCGCCCGCAGCGGAGCGGTCACCTTCGACAACGTCACGGTGATTCGCCCCGCGCCGTGACGTGGCGGGCCGCTACCGGGTCGTGGGCGCGAAGGCCCGCGACACCACGCCCTTCGACACGAAGTAGATGACCTCGCCCGAGGTGATGAGCGCGTCGGGCTGGGTCGCCGTGCCCAGGTCGCTCTCGTTGAGCAGCCGCACCCGCTGGGCAGGCACCACCGCCGGCACCCGCCAAACGCCGCGCACGCCGTCGATGCTGGCGAAGGTGGTGAAGGCGCCATTGAACGACGTCGTCTCCGAGAGCACGCCACCGGTGCGCACCACGTCGACCATCTGCGGAGAATCGAGCGGCACCCGCACCAGCCGCGTACCCGGAGCGTCGTTCGCCTCGAAGTAGAACGCCTCGGAGTCGGCGAACAGCACGCGGGAATTCGCCGAGCTTCCGGTGATCAACACTTGGTCGTCGCCGGAGGTGGTGTCGACCGCGCCGATGTTGGTGAACGAGCTCAGGTTGTCGGTGGTGCCCGCGTAGAAAAGGTATGGCCCGCTCGCCGCCAATCGCGTGGCGTTGAGGTACGTCTTCACCCACGTCTCCGCGCCGCCCGTCAGCGGAACGCGCACGATGCCGTAGCCCGAGACGCCGATCTGCCGCGCGCTGCCGCCGTACGCGCAGTACAGGTTCTGGCCGAGCGGCAAGAGCGCGTTGCACCACCTCCGCAGCCCGGTGATGGTCGCCAGCTGGGTCGAGCCCGGGGTGAGCGCGCGCACGCCCGTCGTGTCGGTCCAGTACACGCGCGTGCCGTCAGACGTCAGCGGAGACCACGCCGAATCGGTCGCCACCCGCTGCGCTCCATTCGTGGCCAGGTCGATGTCGAAGACGTCGCGCCCGTTGCCCGCTGAGGTGGTGTGGGTGACGACGAGGTGCCCGCCGAGCTGCACCAGCGACGTGGTGAACTGGTCGGTGGGCAAGGTGGTGAGGCGCTCGAGGCACGCGCGCTGGGTCGAGGCGCAGGTCGACGTGCCGGGGCAGGTGCCGCAGGGGGTTCCGTCGATGGTTCCGCAGACGGCTCCGGCGCGGGTGCAGGCGTCGGTCATGCACGCTCCCGTGGAGGGCTCGCAGCGCTGACCGGCGCCGCACGTCACTCCAGCGCAGAGCGGCTGGCAGACATTGGTGTTGGTGCACCGGGAGCCGGCCGCACATCCACCGCAATGGAGCGTTCCACCGCAGTCATCGGGCACATCACCGCAGGCGGTGCCACAGCTGCGCGGCGTGCACATCGGCTTTGGCGCAACGGGCGCGCAGGCCACGCTCGAAAGTTGGAGCCGACCCGTCGCGTCGCACTGGTAGCCGGAGGTGTCCTCGCAGAACGACTCTCCGCAGGCCAAGGTGCGCAGCCCATTCAACGTCGGCGCGCTACACCAGCAGTCGGTTGAAGCACCGCCACACCCAGCCAGCACCGCGGCCACCACGACCCCACACCCAACGCGCATCGTTTTCATGCGCCGTGCGTCGCGCGAGCCGCGTGGAGCGGGATGAATTCGTGCAACCCGTTGAATTTAGGCCCGAATTCGGCGCTGCCCAGAATGTGTGCAACGGCGCGAACGAGGTCCCGTCACCGAGGCATGAACGCTTCGCTCGCTCGCTCCGCTCCGGTTGCTGCCCCGTCTTCCACCCCGATTCGCCCCGTGGCGACCCAACGCGCGCAGCGGCACTGGTTCGCCGAGGTCACTCCGGCCCGTCGCTCAGAAGTGGTGGCTCAGCTGTTCACCGCTCACCGTGGCCAGGTGCTGTCGAGCCTGCGGCACTGGGGCCTGTCGGAGGCCGACGCCGACGACGTCTGCAGCGAGACGTTTGTGGTGGCGCTGCGCCGAATGGAGCACTTCGAGGGCCGCTCGAGCATCTCCACCTGGCTGGTGGGCATCGCGCGCAAGCTGGCGGCCGACCTGCGGCGCTCGGCGCGGGTGCGGCTCAGCGACGACGGCGAGGTGCCTGAAGTCGCCGATGACTCGACGGCAGAGCTGGCGCTGGCTCGCTGCGAGCAGAACGAAGCCGTGCATCGCGCAGTGGCCACGTTGAAGCCCGGCCCACGCGCCGTCGTGCGCCGTTTCATGCTCGACGACGTCGAGATGCACGAGGTGGCACGTGAGCAGCGCGTGCCCTTGCAGACGGCCTACGCCCGCCTCTACGCGGGCCAGAAGGCGCTGCGGCTGGTGTTGGGCTGAGCTCGGCGGCT
>JAEUJT010000497.1 GCA_016793525.1 Archangium sp.
CTGGCGCGGGCGATCGTGCTCGACCCGAAGATCGTGCTCTACGACGAGCCCACCACCGGCCTCGACCCGATCACCACCGACTACGTCGACGAGATGATCCTCGATGCCAAGCGCCAGCTCGGCGTGACCTCGGTCGTGATCAGCCACGACATCGCCAGCGCCTTCAAGGTGGCCGACAACATCGCCTTCTTGTACCAGGGCGTGATCGTCGCCCAGGGCCACCCCTCGAAGCTCCGCCACTCCGAGCAACCGGCGGTGAAGCTGTTCCTCCAGACCTGGTTCGGGAAAAATTGAGTACCTCGAGACCCCGCCAAGTAGGCTCGCGCGACTTGTGAAGAAGCTCTTGTCGCCGTTCCGAGTCGGGCTCGTGGTGCTGGGCGCGCTCGGCTTGCTCTTCACCTTTCTCACCTTCGTCAAGAAGGGCGGGCTGAAAGACGACGAGTCGGTCGTGGTGCACGCGTATTTCCGCGACGCGTCGGGCCTCGGCAAGAAGTCGCGCGTGCAGATCGCCGGCATCCCCGTGGGCGAGGTCGGCGACGTGAAGCTCGAGGGCACCAAGGCCAAGGTGTTCCTCCGCATTCGCCGCGACGTGGGGCTGCGCACCAACGCCACGCTCACCAAGCGCAGCGAGTCGCTCCTCGGCGACTACATGCTCGATCTCACCCCAGGCACCGAAGAGGCGCCTCCGCTCGAGAATGGCTGAGAGATCACGAAGGTCATCGACGCGCAGGGCATGGAGCAGATCTTCAGCTCCCTCACCACCATCACCGGCGACATTCAGCAGGTGACCGGCGCGCTGCGTGCGGTGCTTGGCGGCGACAAGGGGCAGGGCTCGCTCGAGCAGATCGTCGACAACCTGGTGAAGCTCACCCAGGGCGTCGATTCGACGGTGCGCTCGTCGTCGGAGCGGCTCGACGCGATCTTGCGCAACGTCGAGGCCGTGTCGGGCGACGTGCGGCGGCTGACCCAGGGCGAAGAGGCGTCGATCCGCGCCATCGTCAGCAACATCGAGACGATCTCTGCCGACGTGCGCGACGTGATCGCCACCGTGAAGAAGGTGGTGGGCCAGAATGAAGGTGAGGTCGCCGGCGGCGTGTCGAGCGTGAAGGAGACGCTGGCCAAGCTCGACCGCTCCCTCGCCAACATCGAAGAGGTCACCAAAAACGTGAAGGAGGGCAAAGGCGCTCTCGGCGCGCTGGTCGGCAACGAGCGGCTCGGCCAGAAGCTGTCTGACACGGTCGAAGACGTGTCTGACTTCGCCAGCAAGCTCACCGGGTTGGAGCTCGAGGTCGGCATTCGCAGCGACTACTTGTTCAACCAGGGCGCGGCGAAGACCTTCTTGCAGATGCGCTTGGTGCCGAAGCCCGACAAGTACTACCTGATCGAGGCCATCGACGACCCGCGCGGCTCGGTTGAGACGGTGTATGTGCAGCAGAACCCACCCAACGCCGGCGCCCCGGTGGTGCAGAAACAGACCATCACCAAAGAGTCGCTCAAGTTCAGCGCCCAGTTCGC
Source organism: Archangium sp. (assembly GCA_016793525.1). The sequence goes on from JAEUJT010000497.1 coordinate 1,516, forward strand.
CAAGCGCTACTCGTTCCTCACCTTGCGTCTCGGGGTCATCGAGTCCACCGGAGGTCTCGGCCTCGACGTCAACGTACCGATCAAGTTCTTCTACTATTCGCGCTGGCTCGAAGACGCGCTGGTGCTGAAGGTCGATGCGTTCAACTTCTCGGTCGAGGCGCTCACGTACCCGCGACTGCGCGCCACGCTGCGCTTCACGCCGTTCGAGCACGTGTACGTCAACGTCGGCCTCGACGACATGCTCAACAACCCGAACCGCGACTCACTCACCAACCGGCTCATCTCCGGTCGCGACTTCTTCGTCGGCGCGGGCGTGTACTTCACCGACTCCGATTTGAAGTCGATTCTGCCCGTCGTGCCGACGCCGTAACCCTCGCCGGAGCTCTCTAGGCCTGGCTGGGCTTCTGCTTCCACTCCAGCCGAATGGCGCCGTGCGTCTCGGCCCGCCCGTGGATGCGGAGGTCGTGCACGGCGCCGCGACCGCCGCTCCGAGTCGCTGGCGCGTCGATCGCAGGCGTCGCCACCAACGTGACGTGCCACTCGTCGCGCACCAGCCGGAGGGTCACCTCGACCATGGCCGAACGTTGGACGAAGGAGGGGAGCGGCGGAGGGCGGAGGCCCGTCGGCGGCGGTGTGCAGTAGCTCACCAACTCGCCGAGCCTCGGCCGCGGAGGCTGATCGGGACTGACGAAGAACCAGAGCGACGCCACGATGGTCAACCCGCTCGAAGCCAGCGCCAGCAGCACGTCAGGAGGCATGGTTCGGTGAAGACAACGCAGCGCGCTCCGCGGTTCCATGTGGGATGATGCGCGCCATGGCCCGGGTGAAGCTGGTGCTCGAGTATGACGGCACCGCCTATGTCGGGTGGCAGGCCCAGCCCAACGGGCCGTCGGTTCAATCGACGCTCGAGGCGGCGCTCCAGAAGCTCACCGGTACCGAGGTCAGCGTCGTGGCTGCGGGTCGCACCGACTCCGGGGTGCACGCGCGCGGGCAAGTGGTGGCCTTCGACGCACCGGGCGAGCTGCCGCTGAAGGCCTACCGCATGGGGCTGAACGGGTTGCTGCCTGACGACATCGCGGTAGTCGACGCGCGGGAGGTCGATGCGGCTTTTGATCCGAGGCGGCACTCCAAGGGCAAGCGCTACGCGTATTCCATCAGCAACCGGCCGAACCGATCGCCGCTGCGACGGCGCACGCACTGGGAGATCTTTCGGCCGCTCGACGTCGAGGCGATGCGGCGCGCGGTGGTTCCCTTGGTGGGCCGGCACGACTTCTCCGCCTTTCGCGCCGCCGACTGCCAGGCCGCCCACGCGACGCGGGAGATCCGCCGGGTCGAGATCATGGGCGACGTGGGTGGCGAGCTGCTGATCTCGGTCGAGGGCACCGCGTTCCTGAAGCACATGGTGCGCAACATCGTCGGCAGTGCCGTGCACGTCGGGCGGGGCAAGGCCCCTGCGGAGTGGCTCGGTGAGGTGCTGGCTGGGCGAGATCGAACCAAGGCGGGGTCCACCGCGCCTGCGCACGGGCTGTGTCTGGTCGAGGTGCTGTACGGCTCCGAAGGTGTTGGCGAGGTGGAGCCCGACGATGAGTAGGTGGTCGACTGCGGAGCACACATCTCGTCGCCTCACGCTCTCCATCGGAGCGGGCGTGCTGTCGTACGCCGGTTGGTCGTGGGCGCTGAGCTACGTGTTCCCGCTGGTGCCTCATGACGCGGTGGCGGAGTGGCCTCCCGGCGTGCTCAGCGGCGTGCTCGCTGGTACCCAGGCGTCGTGGGCGCTGCTGCTGCTGCCGCTCGCGTCGTGGGCGTTCGGTCGGCTGTTCGCGCTCGAGCCTTGGCCGCATGTGCTCTTGGCGGTGATCGCCGGAGTGGGGGTCGATCTGGCGCTCCGGAGCGTGACCGGCGCGATCGAGCTGGTGCTGAATGACCCCGTCGATCTCTCTGCCCGCGCGGTGCTGTTGGGCCTCGGTGGGGTGGTATCCGCTCGCGCGACTGCCGCTGGTACGCGCGCCGCGCTGACCCCCAACGCAGAAGCCGAATCCGTTGCCCGCGCCAACCGCGAGGCGTACGCCGCGAAGGTAGCGGCGGAGCAACGACCACCTGGCGATTGAATGCCCGAGCGCGCGAAGTACGAGCGCGCGCCATCGTTCGTGGAGGGTGCACCCAATGAAGACTCAGGTGGTGTCCATGCGCGGTCAACACAACGGCAGCTTCCGCCCGTCCCCAGCACCATCGCGATCGTTCCGCAGGTCGACGGTTCGTACTCCGTTTCCAGCTACGGCGGCATCTTCAAGCTCACCGGCAGTGGCTCGACGCTGAGCAGCGCCCCGAACCCGGT
>JAEUJT010000015.1 GCA_016793525.1 Archangium sp.
CCCGGGTGGGGGCGGCAAGGTGACGCTGCAGCCCGACTACGTCATCGAGCGCGGCCCGACCGAGACGGTGTTTCACAACTTCCGCGGTGAGACGTACCGGTACCCGGAGCCGGAAGAGACCGACTGCTCGTGCCCGTACGACGCGGTGTGGTCAGCGCTTTCGCGATGACTTCGACTTCGACTTCGGCTTCGGCGCGTCGTCAGAGTCGCCGCTGTTGCCTCCGCCACGAAGCGCTTCGTCGGCGTCGCGCGCCGCGGCCGCATCGGCTTCAGCGCCCACGGTGACGCCGCCCGCTCCGGCGCCTCCGCCGGCCTCTTCGAGCACCACCGGGTTCTCGTCGTTGAAGCCGCGCTGCACCTGAATCTCTTTGGGGCCGCCCTTCTTCGCGGCCGCGGCAGCGTCTTTCTCGCGCTTCTCGAGCTGTTGGCCTGCCTGCTTCACCTGCGCTGACTCCTTGGGAGAGCGCTTCGCCGATTCGCGGGCCCATTCCTTCACCGAGACGCCGTTCTTCTCGAGCACCTTTCGCTCGGCCTCGGCCTTCTCTTGGCCCAGGGCGCGGCGCTCGTCGTTCGACAGCTCGGAGAGCTTGCGGTTGCCGTATTTGGCATCGACGGCCCGCAGCTCCTTCGCCGACTCGGCCTCGATGGCGGCGGCGCGCTCGGGCGGCAGCTCATCGGCCGTCAGGAGGAGCGCGACGAGGGTGGCCAGCGACATGGCTCAGCGGCCCTTACACGCGGTGCACGACTCGTTGAACTTGGCGCAGTCTTCTTGCGCCGACACGCACTTGGACTGGAAGTCTTGGCGCTCCGACGACTTGGTGGCGAGCTCGCACACCTTGGCGGAGATGCCGCACACCTTCTTCTTCGCCGCGCACGAGTCGTCGCAGGAGAGGTCGGCCTTGGTGCGGTATTCCTCGAGCTGGGCGCTGTACGCGTCCATCTGCTCGTCGTCGCTCCCGGCCACGGTCGAGGTGGGGGCCGCCTTGGGGCAGGCGAGGGCGCACACGGCCAGCAGGGTCAGCATCACTCGGTTCATGGCGTGGCGGTGTAGCCTCGCGAAGCGCTGAAAGCCACCCACGCCAACACGGCGGCGATGGCCACCCAGCGCGCCACGCCTTCCCAGGTTCGGGCCGGGGCTGCGTCGTAGGCGGCTCTGGCGCGGGCGAGCGCCGCGGCGACCGCTTCACGTTGGGCCACGACGTCGGCGAGATGGGCCGGAGGAAGGTCTCGCTCAAGGGACTCGACCGCCGCTTTCTCCGCGGCATCGTCGAGCGGGGAGGGCGCTGGTGCACCCGCGAGCGCGGCTTCGAGCGCCCGTGACGCCCGCCACACCAGCCGGTCGGCTTGGCCGTCGGTCAGCCCATAGAGCACGGCGAAGTCCTGCGCCGAGCGGAGGTCGATGAACCGGCGCTCGATGACCATGGCCAGCCGGGGTTCCATTCGGCTCAGCGCGCGCTGGAGCGTGTTGGCGTCGTGCACGCGCTCGACTGTGCCACCGCCTGACGTCGGCGTCATGGCGTCGGTGTCGCAACCAGTGACTGGAACCGGGGGCTTTCCGGCGCGCCTCCCTCGGTGAACGTTTGGCCGCGCTTTTGCTGTCCAGCCGATTCGAGGAGGGATCACATGCATTTGGGACTCAAGTTGGCCGCGTTCGGCTTGACGGCGTTGGCGGTGGTGGCGACCTCGCCAGCGCCCCCGCCGCGGACCACGTTCAACGTCGACCTCGTCACCCGGAATCGAACGGTGCTTGAGGTGCGCACCATCGACTCGGAGACGGTGGGGCTCAGCATGTCGTATCAGGTCGACCACCTGGAGGACGGTGGGGTGCCGCCCACGCTCGTGGTCGCGTCTTCAGACGTGAAGCCCACCGCGAGAGGCGTCGAGCTTGCCTTACAGAGCACGCTACTCGTCGGCGAGCTCGAGGAACTGGGCACCATCTCGGTCGGAACTGAGATCTCGGCGGCGCGGGTCTTTCCCCGGTCGAACTTCGGCGGCGACTTTCTCTCGGTGAGCAGCACACCCGTCTACCTCTCGTTCATTCGTCGGGGAGGAGGCCCGCTGGTCGTGCAGTCGATCTCGAGCCCCAGCTGCGGCAACACCTGCCCGCAGATCATCTTCGACGACATCACGGAGCAGCTCGAGTGAGACGCGACGCACTGGTGCAGCTCTTCGTGGCGCCGCTCCCGTTGTTCGCCGTGGCGCTGCTGGCGATCAACGATCACCTGCTCAAGGGCAGCGGCCTCGTCCCCGCGCTCGTCACCGGCAAGCTGTCTGACTTCGCGGGGCTGTTCTTCTTTCCGCTCTTCCTCGCCGGGCTTGTGTCGTGGCTCTGGGCTCCGCCCGCTCGTTTGGAGCGCGCCCTGGTTGCGGGGTGCGCGGTGCTGACCGTCTTCGCCTTCGCGGCGATCAAGCTGTGGGCGCCGGCCGATGACCTCTACGAGCGGGTGTTGGGCGCACTTCGCGGCGTCTCCCGCGTCAGCAACGTGCGCGACGCG
>JAEUJT010000180.1 GCA_016793525.1 Archangium sp.
GCGCACCCGGGCGACGCCGACTTGTACGAGAAAGCGCAGCGCGCGCTCCGCCACGCCGGTCGAGTGGGCGACGTGATGCAGCTCCACGAGCGCTACGCCGCAGCGGTTGGCGGGCCCCGCGGCGCCAAGGCGCTCCTCGCAGCCGCCGAGGTCGCCGAGCGCGAGCTCGACAATGCTCAGCGCGCATATGAATTGCGCCTCGCCGCGGTCGAGGTCAGCCCCGACTCCATCGACGCGGTGCAGCTCTCGCTCGCCGAGCAGCGCCGCCGCAACGACCTGCCTGGAGTCGCCACCCAGCTCCGCCGGCTCATCGAGCTGACGAATGAACCGGGCGCGGCCAATGGCCTCCGCCTCGAGCTGGCTGAAGTCGCCGAAGCGCTCGGTGACGACGTCGGCGCGAGCGACGCGCTGAACGCCATTCGCCGTGCGGGCCCATCGGCCTTCGGGTACGCGCAGTCGCTCGTCGGCCTCGAGCGCGTGGCCCGTCGCGCAGGCAACGAAGCCGCCGTGGCCGACGTGCAGCTCGCCGCCGCGGAGCTGTTGGCCCCCGTCGAGCGCGCACCTCGGCTCCTCGACGCCGCCCGGTCGCTCCAGCGTGCAGGTGATGTGGTTCGTGCAGAGTCGGTGACCCGCGAGGCCGTCATGGCCCGCTCCACCCGCGAAGGCCTGGCGCTGCTGGTCGAGCTCGCTCGCGCTCAGCAACAACCCGAGAAGACCGCGCGCGCGCTGGTCGACCTCGCCGAGGCGTCGGAAGGCGCCATGAAGGCGCGGCTGATGCTCGAGGCCGTCGACGCATGGCAGGCAGCCGGCTCGACCGAGGCCGCCGTTTCGCAGCTCGAGCGCGTCCTCCGCGCAGTGCCGAATGCCCTCACGTCGGAGGAGGCTGGCGCCCGGTTCACCGCGCTCGGAGCGCCCGCCCAAGCCGCCGCGGTGGCCTTCGAGCCGGCGCTTGCGTCGGGCGACGTCGACCGCGCGCTTCAGCTCGCTGAGGCGGCCAACGACGCCGCTCGAGTCACCAAGGCCCTCGAAGCCGCCGCCGCGCAGAACCCCGATGGCGCCGCCGCCGTGCGCCTGGCTGAGCGGTTCGGTGAGCCGCTGAACGTCGAAGGTCTGATTCGTCTGGCCCGCGCGTCCACCGGTGCCTTGGGTCAGTCGCTCTGGCGCGAGCTGCTCTTCACCCACCACCACCCCGACGCGCTCGATGCGGTGTTGGAGCGCGAGGGGCTCGAGGCCACCGTTTCGGAGGCTGTCGCTCAGCGCGATGTCGCGGCGCTGGTGGCGCTCTTCCGCCACGCCGTCGCCCTCCCGCCCGACCAACGGGAGGCCTTCCTCGTCGCCGTCGCCGAGTTGGTGCCCCAGCGCCGCCTGGCCATCTGGCGCGAGCTGGCCACGCTCCGCCACGCCGCGGGCCGGTACCTCGAGGCCACCGAGACGCTGCTCCTGCTCGCGAAGGCCGAAGAAGACCCAAAGGCCCGCGCGGCGCTGCAGGTCGAGCGCGGAGAGATTTTCCTCCACGACCTCCACGACGCGTCGGCCGCTCGTTCGGCCTTCGAGCGCGCGCTGGTCGACGACGCCCACCAGGTCGCCGCGGTGCGCGAGCTCGTGTCGCTGTACCACCACGTCGCGCCGGAGCCCTTCGTCTCCATGGTGCAGCGCCTCACTGCGCTCACCGGCCCCGAGGGCACCGCGGAGTGGCAGCCGGCCGTCGCCGATGCGCTCCAGACGCTCGGGCGTGACCGCGAGGCCTACGACGCGCTCGGCCGCCTCGAGGAGAACGACGACCGCCTCGCCCGCCGCGCCGAATTGGCCACGCGCCTCGGCCTGGGCGGCGAAGCGCTCGTGCTGCGCGAGAAGCTCGCCGTCACGCCCGAAGCCCGAGAGAAGGTGCTGTGGGGCTACCTCGAGGCCGAGCTCGTGCCCTTCGCGGTGCGCCTCGCCACCGAGCTGCGCGAGACCCTGACCCCGGCGACGAAGCGGTTCCTCGCCGAGAAGCTGTCGGGCACCGAGCAGGGCGCGCCGTTGGCCATCGGCGTGTGGCTCGAGATGTTGCCGAGCTCGCTCAGCGACGCCGATGCGTGGACGTTGCTCGCCGAGGCCCTGCGCCGCGCTGGCCGGTCTGAAGAAGGCGCGCTGGCCGATGGCTTCGGCGCCGCGCTCTCCACCGGTTCTCGCGATTCGCTGATTCCCTTCGTGGCCCCGTCGCCGCTCGCCGTCGAGCCCGAGCGCTTCACCTCGGCGCCTGTGTCGCCTGACTGGGTGGCGGTCGACGAGTCGTCGATGCCTCGGCTCTTCGCGGCGGTGGGGCCCATGCTCGAGGCGCTGGGTCGCCCGCTCGTGCAGGTGTCGGTCGACCCCCTCGGTGGCGTCGAGGTGTGGCTCGCCAGCGACTCGCGTCTCGTGCTCGGTGCGGGTGCGCTCGCGGTCTTCGGCCCTCCCGAGCTGAGCTACGCCGTCGCGGTCGCCCTTGCGCTCGGCCCCGGCGGCGTCGCGTTGACCACGTCGGGCCCGGTGCCAGGTCTCGTCGCAGCCGCTGAGAAGGCCTTCGACGCCGTCCCCTCGTCGCTCGCCGCAGCGCGCGTGTTGACCCACTACGCCGAGAGCCTGCGCGGCGGAGACCCGCATCGCCTCGAGCCGTCCCAGGTGCTGCCGAAAGACGAAGCGTTCCGCGCGGTCGCGGCGCGGGCCCTCACTCGCCTGGCCGGCCCATGATTCGCGCGGTGCTGGTGCTGGTGTGCGCCGGCTGCGGCGCCGTGGCCACGCCTCCGGGCGCCGAGCGAATGGGCACCTACCTCATTCAAGCCACGCCCACACTGCGCGCCTGCGGGTTGGCCTCGGTGGGCTTCTCTGAGCTCTCGCTGGAGGTGACGTTCAGCCGCACCCCCGACTCCGCCACCGCGTGGATGACGTTTCCCCTCGCGACCCGCGACGCGACGTGGAACGGCCAGCGCATCATCTCCACCGCCAGCGCCCCGCGCGCCTTCGCCGAGTGCGCCGCGTGCGGCATGGCGCTCGATGAAACCATCGACGTCGCAGTGTTGAGCGCGTCGCAGAGCGAAGCCGCTGGAGAGGTGTGCCCAGAAGACGGCTCGGTGCCCGAGGTCAACCCCGACCTGGGCGTGCTCGCGCCGGCGCCCAACACCTACGGCTACGACGGCGTGCGTGCGTGCGGCACGTTGGTGACGTCGACGCGGGTGGTCAACGGCGAGGGCTGCCCGAGTGAATGCAACGCGTGCGTGTTGTGGTACCGACTGACCGGAGTTCGTCGATGAGCGTGAAGAAGAAAGCCGTGGTGCTGCTGTCGGGTGGGCTCGATTCCACCACCGTGCTGGCGCTCGCTCAGCGCGCGGGCTTCGAGGCGGTGTGCGTGTCGGTGGCGTACGGGCAGCGTCACGCGGTGGAGCTCCAGCGCGCGGCGCAGGTGGCGAAGGCCATGGGCGTGACCGATTACCGGGTTCTCACCGTCGATCTCCGCGCCGTCGGGGGCTCGGCCCTCACCGCCGACATCGCGGTGCCCAAACATGACGACGCCTCGCAGCTCGGCGCGGGAATCCCCGTGACCTACGTGCCCGCGCGCAACGCGCTGTTCCTGTCCCTCGCGCTGGGCGTCGCCGAGGTCGTTGGGTCGACCGACCTGTTCATCGGCGTCAATGCGGTCGACTACTCGGGCTACCCCGACTGCCGCCCGGAGTTCATTCGCGCCTTCGAGTCGATGGCCACCCTCGCCACCAAGGCTGGCGTCGAGGGCGCGCGCTTCGTCATTCACGCTCCGCTCTCCGGCATGACCAAGGCCGATGTCATTCGTGCCGGGGTCGCCGCTGGGGTCGACTACGGGCTGACGCACTCCTGCTACGACCCGGCCGCCGACGGCGCTGCGTGCGGGCGCTGCGACTCGTGCCTGCTGCGGAAGAAGGGCTTCGCTGAGGCAGGTGTGCCGGATCCGACGCGATATGTGAAATAAGTGCGAATATGAAATTCGTAAGCGTGGATATGAAATGACGGCGTTTGGTGCGCTCCTCGCGTTGGTGGTGTCGGCCACGCCAGAGCCGCTGGTCGAGGTCGTCTCCGTCATTCCCGAAGCCGTCGTCGACCTTCGCTACGCCACGCCAGACAACTTCATGAAGCGCCAGGTGTACCCAGCCGGTGCGCGGTGCCTCCTGGTTCGCGGCGTGGCGGAGCGGCTCAAGCGCGCCTCCGACGCCCTCCGTGCCCAAGGCTTTCGATTGAAGCTCTACGACTGCTACCGGCCTCACTCGGTGCAGTGGGCGCTGTGGAAGGTGATGCCGAAGCCCGGCTACGTGGCCGACCCGCGCACTGGTTCGAATCACAACCGAGGTACGGCCATCGACCTCACCCTCGTGCGCCTCGACGGCTCGGCGGTGGAGATGCCGTCGGGCTACGACGAGTTTTCTCCCTCGGCGCATCATGGTTTCGCGGGAGGCACCGAGGCGTCGCGAAAGCACCGCGAGGTCCTCCGCGCGGCGATGGAACGTGCAGGCTTCACGCGCAATCGCATGGAGTGGTGGCACTACGACGCGCCGTCACCGAGGTCGTTCCCCCTGCGCGACGAGCCGTTCGTGGCGCCCGCCAAGTAGACGCCGCGCCGACCGCTCGGGCCCGTCGTTCGACCGTTCACCGCGCCACGTCTTCAGCGGTGAGCTGGGTGTGCTGTGCTGCGCCCAATGCTCCAAGGACGCGCGGCGTGGCTCGTGGTGTCGGTCTTCCTGACGGGCTGCGCGAGCTGTGACCCGTACGCGCAGATCGCTCGCGACGCGAAACGGTACCCGGCCATCTCCGCGTCTCGACCACTTGGCAGCCCGTGCGGACCGAACGACAGCGCCTCGATTCGCCGCGCCGCGATGCACCCTCTCGGCCCGACCGGCATGTGGACCCGCGTGGCCGAGGTCGACCTGAGCCGCACTGTGGAGCGCGTGGAGCCACCTCCGGGCTCCTCTGTCGCGGCTGCGCTGATGCCAGTGGGGAGTGTATTCAGTGGATACATTCTGGCGCCTGCTGAAGGCTCCCTCCACGCTCGCACGTACGACGACGTCTACGGCGAGGTGTACGGCGGGTGGTCTCCGGTAGACGTCTCGCTGTCGCCCACGCCGTTGCCGGTCTTCGTTTCGCTCGGCCGGAGCGCGTACGGCGACGGCGGGCTGAATCAGGTGCACGAGGTGTGCTGGATTCCGAAGGGCGCCGCGATGGGCGTACTGGTGTTCTCCACCGCGCACCTCCCCGCGACTCCGCCGTTCCCCATGCGACAGCTCTACCGGCGCAACGACCTGGGCAACCGTGCGTCGTTCAACTCGCGGCTCGTCAGCCAGCTCGTCGTTGAGTTCCTTCGGGAGGGCGACGCGGCCCAGGCCCGAGCCCTGTTGGCTGATGCGGAGGTGTTGCTCACTGCGCTCCCGGGCGCAATCGATGGCAGCACTGGCGCCGCCATTCCGTCGAAAGTCTTTCACGCGCGAGAGTGGGTCGAGGTGCTGGTGGTGCAACTGGGCCTCGCCGTCGGCAGTGACGCGTTCGAGCCCATCGCCGCTCGGCTCGAGACCGTCATCGGCGGGCCGACCGCTGGCCGCTTTTGCACGGGGTGCGAGCACCACCAGAAGCTGCTGCCGCTCTACCGGTGGGTGCACTCCGTCGCTCGAGGAGAGAAGGCTCCGGTGCCGGATCCAGCGCAGCTCGCCACGGGCTCCGTCGGGAGCGACCCGCCCGAAATCGCCCGCTTTCTCCGAGGAGAGCTCCCGTTGAAGAAGGTGCGCCACCTCGAGCCGAACGCGGCGTTCTGGAGCGGCATGAAGGCGCTCGCCGCCGACGACCGCTCCACCGCCCGCGCGTCGCTCGAGAGCTGGCTCACCGCCAACCGGGTGCTGCTCTCTGGCTTCGAGGGCGCCTCCGCGGTGGCGGTGCTCGCACCGTTGCACCACGAACCGGTGAAATAGCCGCGCCCTGCGCCCCAACCGACGTGCTCCGATGGGCGGACAGGGAGTCGGCTGCTTCTTCTGAAACGGCACAAAAAA
>JAEUJT010000122.1 GCA_016793525.1 Archangium sp.
ACCCACCCACCCGAAAACTCGCAGACGGCGTGCCACCGGCTCTTTAATATGCGGTCTGTGACGCGCGTCTTCGTTTTCGGTGTGTTGAGCCTGGCCGCGGTGGCTGCGGCGTTCCCCAAGCCGGCGGTGCGGGAGCGCGAGGCCCTGGTCCGGGCGCTCCAGTCGGTCATCGACACCACCCCCCTCAAGGGCGCGCGCGTGTCAGTGCAGGTGAAGAGCCTCGACGATGGCAGTGTGGTGTACGCCCGCGACGCCGACGAGCTGCTCAACCCGGCCAGCAACGTGAAGCTGTTCACCTCGGCGGCCGCGCTGGCCAAGCTGGGCCCCGACTTTCGCTTCGACACCGACTTTCTCGTCGACGCCGACTTCAAGGCTGGCAAAGACGGCAAGGCGAAGGCGCTCTACATTCGCGGCAAGGGCGACCCATCGCTCACCACCGAGCGCCTCAGCGGCATCGTGTCTGACCTGGCGCACGCGGGCCTGATGGACGTGGCGGGCGACATCGTGCTCGACGAGTCGTACTTCGACGACGAGCGCAGCCCGCCTGGCTACGAGCAGGAGTCGGGCGACAAGGCCTACCTGGCCCCCACCGGCGCGGTGTCGTTCAACTGGAACACCATCGGCGTGTACGTGAGGCCGGGCGATCGCGCGGGCACTCCGGCGACGTGTGAGCTCGAGCCCGCGAGCGACTACTTCACGGTGGACTGCAAGGTGGTCACCGGCACGCGCACCCAGCGGCGATACACCGTCTCCATTGGGCCCGACGCCGAGCGCAACCGCCAGCACATCGAGGCCCGCGGGGTGGTGCCGGTCGACAAGGGCGTGTGGTCGCAGTGGAAGAAGGTCGACGCGCCGGCGCTGTACTTCGGCCAGACGGTGAAGGCGCTCCTGGCGCAGCGCGGGGTGAAGGTGAAGGGCCGGGTGCGCTTGGGAACGGTGCCGGCCAACGCGCGGTTGCTGTCGACGGCGCAGAGCGACACCCTCGACGTGGTGCTGAAGCGGTTGAACAAGACGTCGTCGAACTTCACCGCCGAGCAGCTGCTGAAGGTGCTGGGGGCCGAGGTGCTCGGCGCTCCAGGCACCACCGCCAAAGGCATTGACGTGGTCGAGGCGTTTCTCGAGAGCGAAGTGGGTCTCGCGCGCGGCAGCTATGTGATGAAAAACGGCTCGGGGCTCAACGACACCAACCGCTTCTCGGCGTCGCAGACCAACAGGCTGCTGGCGACCATGGCTACGCGCTTTACGCTGATGCCCGAATACCTCTCCTCGCTGCCCATCGCGGGCAAAGACGGAACGTTGAAGTACCGGTTCGAAGGCTCCGAGGCGGTGTGGCGGCTGCGCGCGAAGACCGGCACGTTGGAGAACGTCTCCGCGCTCTCCGGCTATGTGCAGGCCGCGTCTGGTGAGCGCTTCGTCTTCTCGGTGATGGTCAACGACTTCCCCGGTCGGGCGAGCGCGGTGGTGCAGCACATCGACGCGCTGACGGCGGCCGTGGCGGCCTTCGGTACGCCGGGTGGCCCTGGGCAAGCGGTGGCCTCGATGATGGAGACCCCGTCGGTGGTGGGCCCTGCCGAAGCGCTCCAGGCGAGCCTCAAGGTGTACGCGGGCCTCGCGCAGAAGGCCGAGCGTCGGCACGTGCCGTTCCTCCGCACCGCGTGGCGCAGCGAGCGAGACCCCGCGGTGCGGGCGCTCATCGCGGAGGCCCTGGTGCAGTCTGACCCGAAGGAGCCGTCACACGTGCGCATGTTCCTCGACTCGGTGTCGGCGTCTGATGACGTGTACGGGCGGCTCCGCTCGGCGTCGGAGGCCGCGGGCTTCAACCTGCCGGTGGTGCCGACGCTGGTCGAGCTGGCGGCCTCGGGCAACGGCGATGCGCAGGGGCGGGTGCTCGAGTTCGTGCGCGCCTCGGTGGGTGACGCGAAGGCCTGGGCGATGATGGCGGAGCAGGTGGCGGTGGTGGCCAACGATGCGCCGGTCGAGCTGCTGACCGCGCTCAAGGCCGCTTCTGACGCCGAGCGCGATGCAACCATCACCGCCCTCGTCGAAGGCTTCGTGAAGGCCGCCCAACCCGAAGCGCCGTTCTGGCAAGCGCTGCGCACGATGCAGGGCGCGGCCGATGCCGAGCTCTCCGCGTTTGCGAAGGGCTTGGAGACGACGCTGGCGCAGCGAATCGCCGAGGCGAAGGCGCCGGTGGTGCCCGTCGTTGAAGTCCCAAAGCCGGCGGTACCGACCGGTGGAGCGACCGCTCCGGGTGGGTGAGTTGCTGAGTGGGTGAACGGGTGACCTGCTGAACAGCTGGCCGGGTTGAATTCGGAGCGCAGCCCCAGCCGCTACACGTAGCGCGCGAGCACGCAGGTGACGTTGTCGGTGCCGCCGTTGGCGTTGGCGGAGTCGATGAGCTGCGCACACGCCTTGTCCAAGTCGTTGGTGCTCTGCAGCGTCGCCTGGATCTGCGCGTCGGTCACCATGCCGGACAGCCCGTCGGAGCAGAGCAAGAAGATGTCACCCTTCTGCGGCGCGACCCGGTTGATGTCGACCGCGACCAGGTCTTTCATGCCCAGCGCGCGCACGATGACGTTCTTGTGCGGGAAGTTGTCGATCTCTTCCTGGGTGAGCTTCTTGGCCTTGAGGTAGTCGTTGAGCAGCGAGTGGTCTTCGGTGACCTGCTTCAGCACGCCCTCGCGGAAGAAGTAGACCCGGCTGTCGCCGACGTGGCCGACGACGACTTCTCCGTCGGTGGCGAAGAACACGGACACGATGGTGGTGCCCATGCCCTTGAATTTGATGTCGTTGCTGGCTTTCTCGAAGATGCGGTGGTTCGCCAGCTTGATGCCGGTGGCCAGCCGGTTCTCATCGTAGTTCTTCTGCTTGTCCATCTTGTACGGCCAGGTGATCTCCTGGTCCTGGCTCGTCATTCGGAAGAACTCGCTCATCTCGTCGACGGCGATCTTCGAGGCGATCTCGCCCGACGAGTGCCCGCCCATGCCGTCGGCCACCACGAAGAGGCGCTCTTCAGGCAACAAGAGGAGGTTGTCCTCGTTGTGGTTGCGCTTCATGCCCACATGGGTCTGTCCGGAAACTTCGATTTTCATGGCGGGCAGCGTCGTGCGGACGAGCGAAACGGAGTGAACCAACTCGGGGGGCGCAGGTCAAAGCGGATTGTGCGTGGCTCACGCAAGCACATTCGGCACCGCATCAAGGGGTAGGGAGCTCGGCAAATGCAAGCGTGTCGCCGACCTGGGTGCCGCTGGCGGTGGCCAGACCGGCCGGGAGCTCGAGGACGCCGGCGGCGTCGGGGTACCAGCGGCTCATCTTCCAGGGGGCCAAGGCGTGGCTCACATCGAGCACCGCGTAGCCCGGGCCGAGGAACAGCACGTCGATGGGCAGGCGCATGAAGAAGGTGTGCACCGAGGTGCATGGGGCCAGGTACAGCCCGCTCCCGACGGGGAAGTGGCGCACCCCCATCAGCCCCATGAAGCGCGCGGCGAACGAGGTCGCCTTCGCCACGTCGTCGCCCAACAACGTGTTGCGCGTGGCATTCGTGACGCGGTAGCGCATGCGGCGTGAAGCCTACCGTGCCGATGCAGCCCGTGGATCCGCCGCTGACGTTGGTGCTGGTGTCCCCGCAGATCCCCCCCAACACCGGCAACGTCGCCCGCCTCTGCGCGTGCACCGGGTGCAAGCTGGTGCTGGTGGAGCCGCTGGGGTTCTCCATCGACGACAAGCAGCTCAAGCGCGCCGGCCTCGACTACTGGGACAAGGTGTTCCTCAAGCTGTACCCGAACTGGGACGCGTACGTGGCCGGCACGCCCGGCGCACGGCGGTTTTTGTTCACCGCGCTCACCGGTGAGTTCCACTGGAGCGTGAGGTACCAGCCGGGCGACCACCTCGTCTTTGGGGCGGAGACCACCGGGCTGCCCCACGACGTGCTCACCGGCTCCGAGGGCACGCCGCTCACGATTCCCATGTTGGGCGACCGACGGGGTTTGAACTTGTCAACTTCTGTGGGCATCGCCGCGTACGAGGCGTTGCGGCAACTCTGGGGGTAGACTGCACGGTACGCATGTCGACGTCGCCGGTCGCAGAAGCATTGTTCAAGGCCCACGCCGAGCGCGCGACGGGCTGGGTTACCGCCCTCGCCAACGGCCGCCGTGCGCGCTGGGCCTTTCGCGATGGTGACGTGGTCGCGCTCGATCTGGAGTTCGGGTTTCAGTCGCCGTGGCAGGGGTTGTTGGCTTCGAAGCAGCTGACCCCGGGGCAGTTCGATGCGCTTTGGGCTCGCGGAGATGCGGGGCGCGCGGCGCCAGAGGTGCTTGAAGACATTGAGGTCAGCGCCGAGCAGGCCTGGGTCGCGCGGGTGCTGGCGAGCGTACGGCGGGTCTCGCACCACGCCGAGGCCGTCGAGTTCGATGCAGCCCACGTCGATGGCGGCGAGGTGGTGTCGGGGTTTCAGGTGGTGCGCGCCGCGTTCGAGGCGGTTGGTGACCCCCCGGTCGAGGCGCCGTTTGTGCGTTTGCTGAAGGCTCCGGTCGGCGAGTCGTGGCGGCTGAGCGACGACGAGCTGGCGTTTTTGAACGGGTTCTCTGAGCTCCGGCAAGCGACCGAGGCAACTCCGTCGCAGCGCGTGCTGCTCGACGTGTTGGCGCGCCAGGGCGTGGTGGAGTCGATCCCCGCCGAGGCGTGGCGTGAAGCCGAGCGCGCGAAGGAAGAGGAAGCGCGACGCCAAGAAGAGGCCGAGCGGCTCGTTCGTGAGGCGGAGGAGGCGGCCCAGCGCGCGAAGGAAGCCGAAGAGGCGCGGCTGGCAGAGGAGGAACGCCAGCGGTTCGAGGCTGAGGTCGCGGCCATCGCGGCCGAGCGCGCGCGGTTGGCTGAGGAGGAACGGCTCCAGCAGGAAGCGGAAGCGGCGCGTTTGGCCGAGGAAGAACGGCTCCAGCAGGAAGCGGAAGCGGCGCGGTTGGCTGAGGAAGAACGCCTCCGTCAGGAAGCGGAAGCGGCGCGGCTGGCTGAGGAAGAACGCCTCCGTCAGGAAGCGGAAGCGGCGCGGCTGGCTGAGGAAGAACGCCTTCGTCA
>JAEUJT010000162.1 GCA_016793525.1 Archangium sp.
ACGCCGAAAACATGAACGCGCATCTAGAGAGCGCATTGGTCGCGGTGATGGCGGCTCGGTGTTTTTTCGGTGACGTGCGTCAAGAACGTGTAACGAGCAACGGCCTCGATTCACCTGCCACGGCGCTCCGTCACGGCGTAGCGGTTTGCCACACCCCTTTCGGTCCCCGTCCCCTCGGGCGGGCCTGCGGCATGGGCGCTGCAGTCCCCGCCGGCATGAACTCTTTCAAAGTGCTGGTCGTGTCAGTTGGTCTGCTGTGCACGGCGCTGATCGCCTCGGGCTGCGGGAGCACCGGGAGCGGCTCGTGTAGCGCGAGCAGTTGCTCCGGCTGCTGTCAGGGCGACGTCTGCCAGAACGGGACGACCGCGTCGGCGTGCGGCAAGAGCGGTGTCTCGTGCACGGCCTGTACGAGCGCGCAGACGTGCTCGTCGAGCCAGGCGTGTGCGTTCGATGGCGCGGCGATGTGGAAGGTGCAGCCGCTGTCCGCGACCATCAAGAACAACAACAACGGCGCCTCGTGGGACCCCGATGACAGCGCGCCCGACGCGTACGTCGAGCTCTACTGCCCGATGAACGCGACCCAGCGCACCACCGCCACCCCCACGGTCAACGACTCGTACACCCCGACCTGGAGCGCCGACGGCTGCGTGGTGAGCGCCAGCGCGCTGACCGCCAACGGCTTCGCCTACCAGGTGCTCGACGGCGACACGCTCTCGAACGACTCCATCACCCAGAAGATCTCGGTGGTGGTGACCGAGGCCGACCTCGCCGCCGGCCGCGCCACGGTGGCGGTGACCGACGGGCTGCTCACGCTGAACATCGGGCTCCAGAAGCAGTAGCCGGGTCGCTTCGCCTCGGTGTGACGCGCCGTGCACCGGAGCGCTCCGTTTCGCCCCACTTCCGCTCCGCAGTCGGCACCTGCCACCGGCGCGGCCGTTGCACTCACTTTCCCCATCAACCCGCAGTCCAGGAGAAGCCCATGATCAGCCCCAACCAGATTCGTCCCGATATGCCGGTGGTGTGCTCGGAAGACGGCCAGTTCGGCGTCGTCGACCACGTCGAAGGCGCAGACAGCATCAAGCTCAAGAAGGACAAGACCGGGAAGCACCACTTCATCCCGCTCAACTGGGTCACCGAGGTCGACAGCAAGGTGCACGTCGATCGCCCGGGCGCTCAGGCGATGCGCGAGTGGCGCACCGAGAACTGACGCCGTCTCCACCAGAAAACAAAGGAGTCACACATGCTTTGGACAATCGCAGTTGTGTTGCTGGTCCTCTGGGCGCTCGGGTTGGTGAGCTCGTACACGATGGGAGGGTTCATCCACGTCCTCCTCGTCGCGGCGGTGGTCATCGTGCTCGTGCGCCTCATTCAGGGTCAGCGAGTTCTTCCCAAGTAACCCGAAAGGAGCTTCGTCATGTTCAAGAAATCGATGCTGGGACTGGCGGTCGTCGTGTTCGGAGCCTGCGCTTCGGTGCAGATCCCGCCTGATCGTGTGCAGCGCAGCGAGGCGAGCGTTCGCGCCGCGAGCGAGCTGGGGGCCGAAAGTGTGCCCGCGGCGCGGCTGCATCTGCAAATGGCGAAGGACCAAGCGGTGGCGGCCAAGCGGCTCGCGGCCGATGGTGACGAGCGGGCCTCGCTGGTGATGGCTCGTTCTGAAGCCGATGCCGAGCTGGCGCTCGCGTTGGCCAGAGAGGTCGCCGTGCGCACCGAGGCTGTGCGCGCCGCCAATGAGCTGAGGAGCCTCCAGTCCCGAGAAACCCCCGCAACCCCGTGAGGAACACTCCAATGAAAACCACACTGAACGCAGTACTCGCGGGCGCGTTGCTCGCCGGCGCAATCAGCGGCTGCGCCACCGTCGCTCCACCGCAGCTCGTCGACGCGCGCAACGCGTATTCGGCCTCCAACGCCGGGCTCGCCTCGCGCATGGCGCCGACCGAGCTGTACGAAGCGAAGAAGGTGCTCGACAAAGCGAACGCCGAGTTCTCCGAGCACGGCGACACGCTCGAAGTGCGCGACTACGCCTACATCGCCAAGCGCAAGATCGAGCTCGCCGAGGCCAAAGCGCGCACCGAGATCGACCGCCAGAGCATCGCCGAGGCCGCCAAGATGGGCGTCGCCGTACGCGATGAACAAGTGCGGCAGACGAAGGCCGAGCTGTCGGCTACCCGAGAGCAGCTCAGCCAGGAGCGCACCGCCAGCACCCAGAACGCCCGCGAGCTCGAGAAGACCGCGGCGGAGCTCGAAGCCGAGAAGCAGGCCCGGCAGGCGGCCGAAGACAAGCTCGCCGGCGCGATGAAGGACCTGGCCACCGTGGCCGCGGTGAAGGAAGAGGCGCGCGGCGTGGTCATCACCCTCAGCGGCAGCGTGCTCTTCGCCTCGGGGAAGGACACCCTGCTCGAGACCGCGAAGGTCAAGCTCGATCAGGTCGCGGAGACCCTGAAAGACGACATGAGCGACCAGAAGATGGTGGTCGAGGGCCACACCGACAGCCAGGGTTCTGACGCGGTCAACGAGCCGCTCTCCCGCGCTCGCGCCGCGGCGGTACGCGAGTACCTGGTTCAGCGCGGGGTCGACGCGAACAAGATCACCTCGGTGGGCATGGGCTCGCGCCGGCCGCTGGTCGACAACGCCACAGCCGAGAACCGCGCGAACAACCGCCGGGTCGAGATCGTGGTTCAGCCCTCGCGCCTCAGCACCCGCTGAACACGAGAGACCACCATGCGACTCTTCTCCGACAGACAGCAGGCGGGACGGGTTCTCGCGGTGGCTTTGAAGGCGTACCGGGCACGATCTGACTTGATGGTGCTCGGAATCCCACGAGGGGGCATGCCGGTCGCGGCGGAAGTTGCGTCGCGGCTCGGCGCGCCCCTCGACGTCTTCGTGGTGCGCAAGCTCGGCGTACCCTGGGCCGACGAGGTCTCCATGGGAGCCATCGCCTCCGGCGGCAACGTGGAGTTCGACAACGGCATCGTGTCCCAGTTCAAGGTGTCGCAGTTCGAGCTCGAGGCGGTGCTGGCGCGCGAACGGGCGGAGCTGCGCCGCGAGGAGCGCTTCTACCGCGGCGAGCGACGCCCGCTGTCGTTGACGGGCAAGACCGTCATCGTGGTCGACGACGGCATCGACAGCGGGGCCACCATGCGCGCCGCGGTCCACGGCCTCCGCCGATTTGGTCCCAAGTTCGTAGTGGCCGCAGTACCCGTCGCCGATACGAGCCTCCACGACACGGGCTCGCTCGACGCCGACGACTTCGTCTGCTCCATCACCCGCGAGCCCATTCACGCGGTGGGCGCCTGGTACGAAGACTACGACGCGGTCACCGACGACGAGGTGCGCACGCTGCTGCACGACGCCGACGACTCCGCCGGCCAGGGCCACGCGCTGGCCTTCTGAGCCGAGCGCTGAGCACACACCCGAAAGCGGGCGAACCACCTGGGCTCGCCCGCTTTTTTTTACGCTGGCGCCTTCACTCACTTCGAGGTCGCGCCGGAGTCTTTCTTGGTCTTGTCATCGGTGGGCGCCGCCGACTCCGGGGACTGCGTTTTGTTGCTCGAGGAGAGCTCCAGGTCGCCACCGCGCTTGACGCGAATGTCGTTCACGATGTCGGTGACGCCGCTGATGCCGTCGGTCAGGTTCTCGAGCTGGTAGCGCAGCGAGCGGTCGCTCACCGTGCCCGACAGCGTCACCTCGCCGTTGCTCACCGAGACCTCGACGTCGCTGGCGTCGATGCCCATGCCCATGATGCGCTCGCTGATGTCTTCCTTCAGCCGCTCGTCTGAGCGCTTGTAGCCCTTGGGGCCAGTGCCCTTCGAGAGCGAGCCGAAGCCGCCGTTGTAGCTGGCGTTCTGCGGCCGGCTGAAGCGGTCGCCGCTCGAGTCGAAGCTCCGGCCGGAGTCGAACGCGCTGTGCGTGCCGTAGTCGTCGCGATCGAAGGTGCTGAACGACGACGAGCTCTCGCGCTGGGAGCGCTCCAGGTCGAAGTCGTGATCGAAGCTCGAGGCCTCGCGCCCGCCGTAGCCCAGCTCGCGGCCGGAGAAGCGCTGGTCCTCGAAGCGCTGCGGCTCATCGCGCTCGAAGCTGCGCGCCGCGCTTCGGGCGTTGAAGCCCCGGTTGTGCGAGCTCGAAGTCGAGCCCCGCAGCGGCTGCCGCTGAAGGCCGTTGCGGCCCCGGCTCCCGCGGTTTCGGTTGCTGTACCCCTGCTGACCCCTGTCGTTGTTTGGCATGTGCGTCTCCTTGGGTGAGGTGAAGCCCGGCCTCGCGGAATGCAGGGCCAGGACACCCTGAAAATTGCATTGGAGGTGCCACCGCAGCCCCGGGAGCCGAGGCGATCGGCGCGGCCAAATTGCCGCCGTTGCGGGGGAAATCGCTCGACCTGAGACGTTTCGCCACACCCCCACCAGCCCGCTCCGCGGGGGCCGGGTGGCATGTCGACTGCAAAACCCTGCCGAGAAGGAGGTCGCCCATGAGCCACTGCACCGTCTGCGGCAATCGCTACGACAAGATGATGATCATCGAGCTCGAGGGCACCCGCCGCGCGTTCGATTGCTTCGAGTGCGCGATCAACGCCTTGGCGCCTTCCTGCGCCCGCTGTGGCGTTCGAATTCTCGGCCACGGCCTCGAGGCCGATCAGCGCTTCTACTGCTGCGCCCACTGCGCCCGAGGTCAGGGCGTGGCGGCGCTGAAAGACCGGGCCGACT
>JAEUJT010000279.1 GCA_016793525.1 Archangium sp.
GGCACGAAGAGCGACGCGATGGGCGGGAACGCGGTGCGGTGCCTCCACGCGGTGACGGTGCCCTTCTCGTCGAGCCCGGCGGTGAGCTTCTGGCTGTTGACCGAGTTGTAATAGTCGTGGCGCAGGTCGTCTTCGCGGGTCCACTGCACGCGCACCGGGGCCTTCGCTTCCTTCGAGAGCAGCGCCGCTTCAGCGACGAAGTCGGCCTTCGACTTTCGCCCGAAGCCGCCGCCGAGGAAGGTGACGTGGATCTGCACTTTCTCCTGCGAGAGGCCCAGCACCGACGCCACCTCTTTCCGCGCGGCTTGCGGGTTCTGGGTGCACGCCCACACCTCGCACCCGTCATCGGTGACGCGTGCCAGCGCCGCGGGAGGTTCCATCGGCACGTGGGCCAAATGCGGCACGTGGTACTCGGCGTCGACGACCGTCGCGGCCGACTTCAGCGCGGCGTCGACGTCGCCGACCTCGCGCAGCGTCGTACCGGGCGCGTTCACCGACTGTCGCAACGACTCGCGGAATTCGACGGAGTCGTAGCTCGCGTTCTCTCCGCCTTTCCACACCAGCGTCAGCGCGGCGCGCCCCCGAATCGCGGCCCAGGTCGTATCGGCCAGCACCGCCACCCCACCCCAAACCTTGAAGCCGTACGGCCGAGACGCCTCGGGCAACGCGATGACCCGGCGAACACCGGGCACCGCCAGCGCGCGCGAGGGGTCGTAGGAGACGAGCGTGCCTCCCACCACCGGCGGCCGCGCGACGACGGCGATGAGCATGCCGGGCACGCGAACATCGGCTCCGTACACCGCGCTGCCATTCACATACGCGGGTCCATCGAGGAGCGGCATGGTCCCGGTGACGTGCGCGAGCTCTCCGTCGGGCCGCGGCGTGACATCGGCTTTCTTCGGCACCGGGAGCCCACCGGCCTCGATGGCCAGCTCACCGAAACCCAGCTTCGCCTTCGTGCCGCGATGAACCACGGCGTGGTCGCGTGCCTCACACATCGCGGGAGCCACGCCCCAGCGCTTCGCCGCCGCCGCCACCAACATCATTCTCGCGGTGGCCGCCGTGCGCCGCAGCTCGTCGTACTTCCCGCGGATGCTGCTCGAGCCGTCGGTGTTCTGGTCGCCGTACTTCGCGTCGCCGTCGGCCTGCAGCAGCACGACGCGGGAGAGGTCTGCCCCCAGCTCATCGGCGAACAGCACCGCCAGCGTGCTGCGAATGCCCTGCCCCATCTCCGAGCGATGACAGGTGACCTGCACAAGGCCGTCGGGGTCGACGCGAATGAAGACGTTCGGCTGAAGACTCCCGTTCGGCTTCAGCGGAGGCGCGCCGAGGCCCGTGGCGGGGAAGAGGCCCAGCGCGAGACCTCCACCGACGGAGTTGAGCGCGACGATGAACGAGCGGCGGCTGAGTCGGGCGGGCTCGGTCATGGCGTGTTCGAGTCGGCGGCGGCTTGTTTGATGGCGGCGCGAATGCGCGTGTACGTGCCGCAGCGGCAGAGGTTGCCCGCGAGCGACCGGTCGATGTCGTCGTCAGTCGGCTTCGGGTTCTTCGCCAGCAGCGCGGCGGCCGACATCAACTGACCCGCTTGGCAGAACCCGCACTGCGGCACGGCGTGGGCGACCCAGGCTTTCTGCAGCGGGTGGTCCCCGTTCTTCGAGAGCCCCTCGATGGTGGTGACACGTTTGCCCACCGCGCGGCTGACCGGCGTGACGCAGGCGCGAATGGGCTGCCCGTCGAGGTGCACGGTGCACGCGCCGCACAACGCCTCACCGCAGCCGTATTTGGTACCGGAGAGCATCAACACGTCGCGCAGCACCCACAGCAGCGGCATCTCTGGCTCGACGTCGACCTGGTGTTCGGCGCCGTTGACGATGAGGCGAATGGTCATTGTGAGCTCTCCTCTGGGCAGTGCGCGCCCGTGCGAATCCACGCTTCGGTCAGCTCGCCGAGCTGCGCTTGCCTGCCCGGGGCCGGTTCTCGGTCGGCCCCCGGAGCCCACCCCCACGCCACCAACGCGTCGTGCGCGAGGTGCTCGTGAATCTCCTCGAGCGACTTGCCGCCGTTGCGCGCCCGGTCCTTGATTTGGCGGCAGATGGAACCGGCGCTTTTGCCGACCCACGCCATCTCAATCGGCGCAACGTGCCACTTCGGCGCACCGGGGACTCGGGTGAGCGCGACGTTGGCGTCTTGGTGACACGTCGTGCACTCCATGCCCACGACACCGTGGTCATCGGGCCCGCGCGTCACCGGAGGGTCGTGGCGGTGCGAATCCATGCCCTGGCGCGGCGAGTCATCGGCCGGGTGGCAGTTGGCACAGCGTGGATGACTGAAGACCCGGTGCATCTCGGTGAAGAGCGCCTTGGAGCGGGCGGCGTCACCGGCGACCTCATCGAACGCCGACACCGGGCGCAGAACCGAGCCCGGCACCGGGACCTCAACCACCGGCGGCAGCGACACCGCGGGCGCCACGCGCACCGAACAGGCCCCGGAGAAAACCGCCACCATCACCATCGTCACCCGCGTCATCGACCTGGGCCAGAGCACATTCAATGCCTCCACCTCGCTCGGCGCACCGACCGCTCCGCGGGTGCCCAACACTGCCACGGTGAGGCGTTCATGATGGAAGATTGCCATGGCTCGTAGCGTCAGCCAGGCTTCCCCGCGTGTCAGAGGTCTCGCGGTCGCTCGCTCGATGGGCCCTCAGCGCGCTGGTGGCGGTGGCGGCGTGGCGGTGCGTCCCCCCGCGAACACCCGCCAGCTCGTGTTTCACCTGCACGGCGAGCGGCGCGTGCCCGGCCGGGTACTCGTGCATTCGTCAGATGTGCGTGGCCGACACCGGCGACGACGCGTGCCAGACCTTCATTCCCACCTACCAGCTGACACCACCGCGCGGACCGGTGGGCACGGTGGTGACCATCACCGGCAGTGACGTCTCGGAGGCCTCGGAGTTTTTCATCGCCGGCGCGCGCGCCCCGGTGCTCGACCGCGGTGAGATGTGGGTGAAGGTGCTGGTGATGCCGGGCACCACGAGCGGAGCGGTGGATCTGGTGCTCCCCTCCGGCCGAGTCTCCACCAACACGACCTTCGAGCGCGAGGCGACGTCGGTTCCGGTGCTGCGCGCGGCCACGCGGGCGACGGCGAGCGAAGGCACGACCGGCGCGGAGCTCGGGGTGGGCGTCGCGCTGAGCGCCGCCGGTGACGTGCTGCTCGCGGGCGCTCCACGAGACGCTGCGTCGCTCGGCGGCGCGTGGGCCTTCGTGCGCGAGGGCGGTGCGTGGGTGCAGCAGGGGCCCAAGCTGCTGGGCAACGACTCGAAGACCGCCGTCGCCGCACAGGGCATTTCGGTGGCGCTCTCGGCGCTCGGCGAGACTGCCGCGGTCGCCGGTACGGGCAGCAGCAACGGCGGTGCGTGGGCCTACGAGCGCGACGCCGGTGGTTGGGCGCAGGTCGGCCAGGCGCTCTTTGGCCCGGCGCGGCCGTCGACGTACGAAGGCTATGCGGTGGCCCTCAGCGTCGACGGCCGAACGCTGCTCAGCTCGACGCTGCGCACCGACGGAGACATTCCCGAGTCGTATTCGACGGCCCGCATCTTCACCCGCGACGACGCCGGCGCCTGGCAGCGGCCGGGCCTGGAGCTGCGCGCACCGAGCCGGGGCTACGCGAACAACTGCAGCGGGCTGAGCGCCGACGGCACCCGCGCGATGATGTGCGCCTTTCGACCGGCCACTGGCTTCTCTGGCGCATGGGTCTTCTCCCTCGGCAGCGCAGGGTGGACTCTGGAGAGCCCGCTGCTCACCGGACAGGTCGACGGCGGCGTTCCCTCGACGCGCGGCTTCGCGAGCCTCAGCGGCGATGGAGCGACGGTGGTGGTGGTCGGCACACGCAGCGTCACCAGCGACGGAGGCATCGGCGGCTCGGCGTGGGTCTTTCATCGCTCCGCCGACGGCGGGTGGCAGCGGCAGGGCCCGCAGCTCGATTTCCCCGACGACGTGCGCCTTTCGCCGATTTTCCCCTCGGTGGCGGTGAGCACCGAAGGCGACTGGTTCATCGCCGGAGGTGTGCGCGCGGGCGTCAGCGTCGCCGTGCAGTACGTGCGCACCGAGGAGACGTGGGCCCTCGCGGGTGCTCCCGTCACGGTGGGCACGGGCGGGCTCCCCGGCTCGCAGTTCGGCGGAGGCGTCGCCATCAGCCTCGACGGGCGCACGGTGGCGATGGGCTCGCCAGGAGACATGGGCTCCCGCGGCGCAGTGTGGATTCTCGCCCAGCCCGAGTGACGGCGATGTGCCCACTCTCTGGCACACGATGCGAAGAACCTGCGCCTGATTCCTGACACGCGCGTCATCGACGTGACGGACGAGGGGTTTGGCGAGACCTCACGGTCTCGTCCGACTCGGGTGGGTGGCGGCAAGAGGCCTGAGAAGTCACGCTGTCTCTGAAGATGGGAGCCGCGCCAGCCGGGCGGTACGGCCGGTGCAACGGACGTCGCCCTCGATGACTTCACACCTCTGCGAGGAACCGACGGTGACTGCCGGTGTTCGTTTCGCCCGACGGCGAGACCGGTGGATTGTCGCCGGCCTGTGCGTGCTGCTCGTGTTCATCGGCAGCGCGATGGGGGCG
>JAEUJT010000317.1 GCA_016793525.1 Archangium sp.
CCCGCACAACTCGTCGTCGACCGCCGTGCCTTGCAGCGGGGGAACCGGCGGCGGCGCTGGCGGTGGAGGCAGCGCCTCGACCGATGGCGGAGCGGCGGGCGGCGGCACCGGCGGTGGCGGCGGGAGCGTACCGAGCGATGGCGGAACGACTCCGCGGCCGACGGGCGATGGAGGCGTCACGCCGGGAATTCGAGGCTCCGCATCGTGCTCGGCGGTGCCAGTCGAAGGCGTGGTACTCGCGCTCGCCGCGGCGCTCCTCGCGCGTCGCCGGCGCTGAGTCACATCTCGTTCACGCTCTGCATCAGCTTGTCGTTGAAGCTGGTGCGAACCTTCAGCAGCGTGGGAAAACGCGGCCGCTGCGGCACGGAGTACATGTCTCCCACCGGTCGCTCGATTCCACCCTCGATGAGATCATCGGTGAAGTCGATGCGCTGCGCGGCGGTACGCTGCGGTTGCGGCCGCTCCGGCTGGACCTGCGCGAGCGCGACGTGGGCCAGCACGACAACTGCGGTTGCGATGGAAGCCATTGTTCCTCCTGCGTGAGCGCCACTCGACGCTCGACAGCACACTGGAGTTCCATTTCAAAAGGAACAAGCACGTGAAGCGTCTGGGCGACCCTTCGCGGCGCGACCAGGTGGATGCTCGCCTTCTCGCGGTGCTGTCAGTCGAGCCCGCTCCCCAGACGTTCTCGCAGGCGCGTCGAACCGCTACGTGCCTCCCTCACCTCCGACGCGCCCCTGCCCCCCTGATTCGACTCCGGTGTCTCGGCGCTTATGGCAAGCGGCGCTGGAAAAGCGCACGCCAGGTCAACCGCACTGGGCTGACATCGGGCGTCTCGCGGAGCAGCTTGAGGTACAGCTGGCCCGCAACCCGAATGCGCGTGCCGAGTGAAAACAGGCCACTCCAGCGGAACATCACTCGGTTGTGCCAGAGCGGAACGAACACCGGCCCGTCTCCGAGGCGGCGCATTGCCAGGTCGACGAGCACCTCGGGCTCGAGGGCGACGCGCGCCACTTTGGTGCCCGCCACCGCCTGAAAATTCGTGCGCGTCGGGCCAGGGAGCACCACCTGCACCACCACGCCGGTGCCCCGCACTTCGTCCCACAGCGCGGCGCCGAGGTAGTACTCGAACGCTTTGGTCGCGGTGTAGACAGCGGCCGTCGGCACCGGTGACGCGACGTTGAGCGACGAGACGAGAATCACCACGCCGCGGCGCGCCTCGACGAAGGCCTTGGTGCACAGGTGCGTGAGCAGCAGGTACGCGCCGACGTTGAGGTCGACCATGGTGCGCAGCCGTGCGCGGTCTTGGCTCCAGAACGCACCGCCTCCACCGAACGCCGCGTTGCTCACCAGCACGGTCACATCGCGGCTGCCGAGGAGCGCTTCGATTTCACCTTCGAACTCGAGCTGACTGAGGTCGATGCACCGCGTCTCGATCTCCGCGCCGCGGACCCGTCGGATCTCCTCGGCCGCTGCAGCGAGGCGCTCGGCGCTTTCGCTGATCATCACCACTTTGAGCCCAGCGGCAGCGAGGCGGTCGGCGTAGGCGCGGCCGATGCCGGAGCACGCCCCGGTGACGATCGCCCACGAACCCGCGTATGGCCCAAAAGTCGTCAATCGATGCACCCCGCGTGACTCGGGTTTCCGGCGCTGTGTATACACCCCGCCCCTGGGGAGGACGCATGCAGCGAGGAGAATCGTGGGACCGCGCGCCGCTCGTGATCGAGTCACTTCGACGCCTGGCGGAACAACGCCCGAGCGCGCCGCTGTACACCTACGTCGATGAGCGCGGAGCCGCGTCGACGCTCACCGCGCCCGAGATGCGACACCGCGCGCTCGGGCTCGCGCACGCGCTGGTGAACGACGCGGGGCTCCAGCGTGGAGACCGGGTGCTGCTCGTGTACCCGCCTGGCTTGGAGTTCGTCACCGCGCTGCTTGGCTGCATGCACGCCGGGCTCATCGCGGTTCCGACGGCGCCTCCGCAGCTCGGGCTCGAGGCGATGTTCGCCATCGCGCGCGACTGCAAGGCCTCGGCGGCGCTCACCTGCCGCAGCTTCCACGATGCGCCGGGCGCGGAAAGAGTGCGTCAAGCCGGCCAAGCGACCGGGCTGTCTCGCTGGCTCGTCACCGATGCGATGCCGACGAGCGCTGAGCTCACGCCGCTCCCGGTGGAACCGAATGACACCGCGGTCATTCAATACACCTCGGGCTCGACAGGCACCCCGCGGGGCGTGTGCATCAGCTACCGGAACCTGCAGCACCAGCTCGTGGCGGAGCGGCACGCGCTCCAGTTCGACATCGAGAGTTGCTACGTCTTCTGGCTGCCGCACTACCACGACTTCGGGCTCATCACGGCCATCCTCGGGGCGGCGCATGGCAACGGGCAGGTGGTGTTCACTTCGCCGGCCGCGTTCCTCCGCACGCCGCGCATGTGGGGCGAGCTGCTGACGAAGTACCGCGCCACGCACACCGCCAGCCCCGACTTCGGCTTCAAGCTCTTCGTCAAGCGCACCACGCCCGAAGAGCGCGCCACGTGGGACCTGCGCTCGCTGCGGGTACTCTCGAGCGCGGGAGAGCCGATTCGCGCCTCCACCGTCGACGCGCTGCTCGAGGCGTTGAAGCCGTGCGGCCTCGACCCGGCGACATTCGCGCCCTGCTACGGGCTGGCGGAACACACCGTGGGCATCACCATGTTCGGCCACATCCGCCGCCGCTTCTCCCGGAGCGCGATGGAGAACGACAACCGCGCCGTGGTGCAGCGCGACGGCGACGTGGTTGAGCTGTTCGGCTGCGGGCCTGCCGGCATCGACATCGCGGTGCGCATCGTTGATCCGGCGACTCGCCGCGCGCTGTCGGAAGGTCAGGTCGGAGAGGTCTGGGCCGACTCCGCGAGCAAGGCGCTCGGCTACTACGGCCGAGACGAGGAGACGCGCGAGACGTTCTTCGCGCAGCTCGAAGGAGATGCTTCGCGCGGCTGGCTTCGCACCGGTGACCTGGGCGCGCTGGTCGACGGCGAGCTGTTCATCACCGGGCGAATCAAAGACATGGTCATTCTCGGCGGGCGAAACATCTACCCGCAAGACGTCGAAGAAGTCGTAACCGAGCACCACCCGCTGGTGCGCCCAGGCCACGTGGCGTGCTTCGGCGTGCCCGATGCCGACGGTGAGCAGCTGGTGGTGGTCGCGGAGCTGCGTGAAGAGAATCCAACGGCGAATCAGCTCGCCGACATCGGTCGCGCAGCGCGAGCGGCGATGAACAAGGCCCTCGGCGTGCCCCGCTTCGTGCTGGTGCTGGCGAAGCGCGACGCCGTGCCGCGCACCACGAGCGGGAAGCTGCGGCGGCGTTCGTGCCGTGCCGCTTTCTTGGACAACACCATTCCCAACTACGTCGTCGACCGCGGCTTGGGCTTCGCCATTGAAGGACGGGCGTGATGCAGAACCTCGAGCTGCTGCAGCTGATCAAAGACACCACGCTCGAGATCGTCGAGCGGGAGATGCGACCACCACCTGACGAGCTCGCGCGCCTGCGTACGCAGATCAACGACACCCTCACCGTCGAGGCGCCGCTTTCCGAGCTGGGGTGGGACTCGGTGCGAATGACCTGGCTGCTGGTGCGCCTCGAGGAGCGGCTGGCCATCGACACCTCCACGCTGTCGCTCTACGAGTTGTTCACCGTGGGTGACCTGCTGCAACAGCTCCAGGTTCGCCTCGACGCGAAGTAGCCATGGTCGACTTCAGCCTGACTCCGGAGCAGACGGCGTGGCGAGAGAAGGCTCGGGCTTTCGCGCGCGCACACGTGCTGCCGAGGGTGGATCTGGATCAGCACGGCGTGTTCCCGTGGGAGCTGTACCGCGGCGCGTTCGACGAAGGCTTCATCACCGCGTGTTTGCCCACCTCGGTCGGCGGTGGAGGCCGGCCGCTGCTCGACGTGCTGCTCGCCACCGAGGAGCTCGCGTACGGCGACTTGGGGGTCGCGACCTCCATCGGCGTACTGACGCTCGCCTCGTCGCCGCTGGTGCGCTTCGGCACGGCAGATCAACAGCAGCGCTGGCTCGCTCCGCTGTGTCGAGAGCTCGGCTTCGCGTCATTCGCGTGGACCGAGCCCGAGGGCAGCACCAACCTCTTCGGCCGCCCCGCCACCACCACCGCGCGCGAGGTGCCCGGCGGCTTCGTGCTCAACGGCGTGAAGTCGACCATCACCAACGGCTCGGTGGCGCGCCTCCTCACCGTCTTCGCGCGGCTCGACTCGTCGGCGCACGGGCTGAGCTGCTTCGTGCTCTCGTCGAAGACGCCTGGTGTCGAGGCGCGGAACCCGTATCGAAAGATGGGGCAGCGCGCGTCAGACACGGGGGAAATCACCTTCCGCGACGTCTTCGTGCCTTCGGTCGACTTTCTCGGCAAGCCGGGGCAGGGGCAGCAAATCGCCGTGCACTCGATGACCCGCAGCCGCGTCGGCATCTGCGCCATGGCCCTCGGCGTCGCTCGGCGAGCGAAAGACCTGGTGGTCGAATACGGGCACACGCGAACGACCGCCGCCGGTCAAAAGCTCATCGAGCAGCAAGACTACCGGCTGCGAATCGCCGAGCTCGACGCGGAGATCGAGACCATTCGCGCGCTCTGCTGGCGCGCCGCGTGGGAGGTCGAACACGGGCTCGAGGGCAGCAAGCTGGCGAGCGTGGCGAAGCTGATGGGCGGCAACATGGCGGTGCGGGTGACGAACGAGGCGACAGAGCTGCTCGGCGCGACGGGCTACCTCGAGTCTGGCAAGGCCGAGAAGCTCCTGCGCGACGCGAAGGTGCTGCAGATCTACGAAGGCCCGCAATTCGTTCAGAAGACGGTCATCGCCGACACGGCCATTCGCCTCAGCCGTGTGGGGAAGGCGTGATGCGCTTCTCGCTCTTCTACGAGATGCAGATCTCGGATCCGACGCCGGCCACCGAGCGGCAGCTGTTCCACGACTGCGTGGAACAGGTCGTTCTGGCGGATCAGGTCGGCTTCGATTGCGTGTGGGCGGTAGAGCACCACGGCCTGCGCGAATACGCGCACAGCTCGGCGCCGGAGATATTCCTCTCCTTCGTCGCGGCGCGCACCGAGCGGATCCAGATCGGTCACGGCGTCACGCTGCTGCCCGGCCGCTACAACCACCCCATTCGCCTCGCCGAGCGCTTGGCCACGCTCGACATACTCAGCAAGGGCCGCCTGGTGTGGGGCACCGGGAAATCAGGCACCCGCGTCGAGCAAGGCGCGTTCGAGCTGAAGCCCGACGAGCTGCACGACCAGTGGCTCGAGGCGCTCGAGATGATTCCGCGCATGTGGCGCGA
>JAEUJT010000322.1 GCA_016793525.1 Archangium sp.
GACAAGAAGATGACCGAGTAGCGCCCGCGCACGTCGTCGGTGCCCATGATTCGGCCGTTGGAGATGTCGCGGTTGATCAGCGCGTAGATGTCGCTCAGCGGCTTCACGAAGTCGGTGGAGTCGCGGTTCGGCATCGTGCCCGGCGCCGAGAAGTTCAAGATGCGCTGGCGCAACAAGGTGCGGTCGTCGAACGAGTACGAGGTGATGGGCTCGAACTCAGCCAGCCCGCTCTTGGTCAAAAACGCCGACGTCGAGCCGGCGAAGAGCATCACCACGAACGAGACTTCATCTTCTTGCGGGAGCGAGTCGAGCAACTGCACCGTCGCCAACGCGCGGCTGCCGTCAGGGTCGGTGACGCCCATCGAGAGCGACGCGTCCATCGCGATGAGGATCTTGATCGGCCGAATGACCTCGTTGGTGGCCGGCGTGCAGAAGTCGCCCTCGATGCGCACCGTGCGGTCGCTGGGCCGCTCGACGCCCCGGCGCTCATCGTAGAGGTACGTGTTGGTACACGCCGCCGCCACCAGCGCGGCCAGCATCGACGCCGCGCCCACGCTGCCCAACCGCACCCAGCTCCCCCGAATGCGCGTCATGGCGTCGCCTGTCCCCGGGTTGGCGACACGCCGATGCACCGCGACTCGTACTGCGTCGAGTCGACCATCTGCGCCGGCGCGACGAAGTTGGTGTTGGCGAATGGGCCCACCTGTGGCCCGGCCGGCACGCGCACGCTCGGAGGGTCGTATTGGGCCCACGCGCACGCCGTACGCCAGGTGCCGTAGTCGGTGGCCGCGCCGCTCTCGGGCGCCTCGCCAAACCACAGCTTGAAGAGGTTGAAGCCCTGCCGCAGACCGGCGCGGGTGGGTGGCGTCACCAGCTGGAGGTTGCTCACGGTGAAGTCGTAGCAGATGCGGCCGTCGCCTTGGGTCTCCGAGGTGAGCTCGTATTGGTAGGCGTTCTTCTCGGAGTACGCGTGGTCGCGGCGCACCGGGTTCGAGCCCACGCGGAACTCCTCGAGGTCTGGAACGCCATCGCCGTCGGTGTCGAGGCCCGCCCCCTGCGCCTTGAGCGGGTCGAGGCCGTACCGCACCTCCAAGCCGTTGGGGATACCGTCGCCGTCGGCGTCGACCAGGTTGTTGTCGAAGAGCTTGAGTTTGTCCAAGTACTGCTCGGCGTACTGCGACAGCCCGTCGCCGTCGGTGTCGCGAACCACGCAGCCGGGCGTGAGCGGTGACATCGGGTCGCACCCGCGACCGTCTTTCTGGTCTGGCAGGAAGCCGTTCTCGAAGTGGTCGACCTCGAACTTGTCCAGGAAGCCGTCGCCGTCGGTGTCGCCGATGAAGCGGTTCGTCTTGTACGAGAAGTCGTTGTCGACGTCGTCGGGCAGCCCGTCTCCGTCGGAGTCGATGAGCCGGTTCACCTCGCCCGGCTCCGACGAGAGCGCTTGCACGATGAGCGACTTCATCACGTTGCGCGACGCCAACGACGAGTAGTCGAGCGCGCCGAGGTTGATCTGCGCAATGCCCTGGAAGTCGTTGAACTCCTGGTAGACGCCGTTGCCGCGCTGGGCGAATTCTTTCAACAGCCAGCCGGCGATGCGCTTGGCAGCTGCGGGGCCGTCGGCCACCGGCGTCGGGCCCGGGTAGCGCACGTAGCGACCGTACAAGTCTTGGCAGATGGGGCCGCACGCGCGCACCGCCTCTTCGTTGAAGAGCAGCACCGAGTGCATGCGCACGTCACCGATGTTGTATTGGCTTTTCAACTCCATCAGCTGCTCGACGTAGTTGAACAGCTGGTAGTTCTGGTTGCGGTCAGTGCCGGCGATGAAGGGCGCTGACGGGTTGGCGCAGTTGGTGCCTCCGCCGGGGCACCCGGTGATGGCGTCTGGGTCGTCGGGGTCGATCTGATTGCAGAAGTCTCCGGTACCCTGCGCGTCGGCCCAGATCAGCTCGGGGTTGAGGTCGTCGGCGTACAACGTCAAGTTGTCGTTCGCTGCACACCGGGGAAACGGCACGCCGTCGGTGAGAAACACCACCACGTAGCGGGTGCGCGGGAGCTGCTCTGGGTTGGTGACGCTGACGTTGGCGATGTCGCCAGCGATGACGCCGTACGCGTACGCCAGCGCGCCCTGGTAGTCGGTGCCTTTACCCAGTTCCGCCTGCAGGCCCTGCACACGCTGCCGCAGCGTCGCGTCGGGTCGAGCGAAGCGAGTCGCGCCCATGGGCGCCGGCCACGGCCCTTTCACGTTCGTCTCGAAAGGGACGAGCGAGACCTGCACGTTTGGCTGCGACTGGAACTGATCGATCAACCGGTTGAGCGCGCGTACTCGGGCCGGCTGGGTAATGCCCGGAGGCACCGACGCATACATTTCGCAGAAGCCCGACGATTCTTGCGAGCCTGGTGGATCTGACACGCACATCGAGCCCGACTGGTCGACGATGAGCACCACCTTCACCGGGAAACCCGACGGATCTGGCGGTGCGGTGCAGACGCGGCCAGTGAGCGCGAGACGGTCGTCGACGTTGGTCGACTGTTTTGTCTTCGGCTCGATGAACACGTCAGAGCACGCCACCAACACCCAAGGCATCGAGAGAACGAGCGCTCGCGTTGTCATGTTCTCAACCCTCACTTTGCTGCGTGCTCGCGCGCGGCCCACGCGAGTGCCTTGAAAAAGCTGCTGCCCCTCGTCAGCGATGGTGCCGACGAGGGGCGGAATCGTTCAACGAACCTGTCGCCTCGTCGTTAGCTGCGGCGACGGCGCAGCATGGAGGCGAGGGCGAAGCCGAGGCCGAGGACACCGGCGTCGAGGGGCACCGCGGCGCAGCTCGACGGGGTGCCGGCCTTGCCGTCAGGCGTGGCGGAGAGGCGCAGCTCCGACACCGACTCGCGTTGCTCCGGGTAGGCCCTGTCAGGCAGCGCCAGCTTCGCCTGCAGCTGCATGGTGTAGTCGCCGTCGACGTCGGCGGTAAACGTCGGCACGTTGCCGTCGACGTACGCGTATTCCCAGTGCCGCGACATGCCCACCGTGCCATT
>JAEUJT010000360.1 GCA_016793525.1 Archangium sp.
CTGGCGCAGCCTCCGCGCGTCGACCGCCTCGAGCGCCTGGGCCCGGCGAATCAGCGCCAGTGCCTCGCGCGTCGCAGGAGATGGTGACGTGCCGGGCGTCCCCCCGTCGAGGAGCGCGGCCCAGGTCTCTCGCGCCAACACGCCATGGGCAGCGGCAAGTTGCGCGGAGAGCGCCTCGACCTGGCTGCGCACCACGTCGGCCTCGCGCGGCGGTGGCGGGGTCGCGGTGGGAGACGGCGAAGGCACCACCGCCGGGGCCGACGGGGCGCACCCCAAAGCGGCGACGACGATGAAGACGAAAAAGCGCATGTGCGCAGTGTACGTGCATGCGCGTGCACATCTTCACAGCAATCTGGTAAACGCCCCGGTCCTATGGTCCTCCAACGCCCCCTGCTGTCTGTCGCGCTGCTCAGTGCCGCGGTCGCCGTGTTTTCGTGCGGCCCCAGCACCTCGAAGTGCACCTCGAATGCGAACTGCGCGACGGGCCAAGTGTGCTCCGCGGGCACGTGCCTCGCCGGGACCACCGGTGGCGGCACGGGCGGCGGCGTCACCGGCGGTGGCGCGGGCGGCGGCGGCGGCGACGGAATTGACGCTGGCACCGGCGGCGGCACGGGTGGCGGCTCCACCGGCGGTGGCACGGGCGGCGGCGCGACGGGTGGCGGCACCGGCGGCGGTTCGACGGGCGGCGGCACGGGCGGTGGCTCGACCGGCGGTGGCACGGGCGGCGGCTCCGGCGGCGGCGGCACGCAGCTGGCGACCTGCTCCATGACGGGCACGGGCGGTGGCGCGGGCACTGGCGGCGGTACGACGGGCGGCGGCACCGGCGGTGGCGGCTCGGCGACGGCGTCGCCTTCGTGCACGGCGCCTGAAGTGCTCGCGGCGGCGGGCATGGTGACGGCCAACACCACCGGCACCACCAGCAACTACGAATTCGCCGATGTCGGCGGCTGTGTCGGCGTGGCCAGCGAAGGCGCTCCCGACCGCGTGTACCGAATCAGCGTGCCGGCCAACAACACACTGCGCGTGGTGGCCGACGCCACGTGGGACATCACCCTCAACATCATCGCCTCGCCGGTGGCGAACTGCACCAACGCGACGCCGACCTGCGTCGGCAGCGCCGACACCGGAGCGAGCGGCAATGAGACCGCCGCGTACGTCAACAGCACCAACGCCGCGGTCGACGCGTACATCATGGTCGACGGTTTCGACCGCACCGACTTCGGCAGCTTCACCTTGACCACCACCCTCACCGCGGTGGTCGCGGGCGATGTCTGCACCAACGCCACCACCGTCACCGCGGGCACGCTCACCGGGCAGACGCTGGCGGGCTTCGAAGGTCAATACATCGCCGGCCCGGGCTGCGCGTCAGGCTCGGTGTCGAATGACCGCGTGTACAAGGCGAGCGTCCCCGCGGGGAACCGCCTCACGGTCACCTCCGCGGCGACCAGCGCCGACGGCGGCACCACCACGGGCACCACGTTGAACCTGGTCGTCGGCTCGTGCTCGTCGACGCTCTCGTGCGTCGGCGGGACGTCGGGCGGCGCAAACGGCACCACCGTGGCCACCTACGACAACGCCAGCGCCGCGGCGCAAGACGTGTTCATCATCGCCGACACGTCCACGAGCAACCCCACGTTCACTTTCTCGCTGACCACCGCGGTGGCGGCGGTGGCGTTCCCCGCGGGTGAAACCTGCGACAACACGGCCGCGGCCATCACCGCGTCGACCGCGCTGACCGGCCAGACGTTCACCGGCTACACGAACAACTTCTCCGGCACCGGCCAGGCGACGTGCAGCTACACCTCGGGCGCTGACCGCGCGTTCGCCGTCGACATTCCGGCGGGCCAGGTGATGACGGCGCGCCTCGCTGGCGATGGCGGCGCGGGCGACCTCAGCCTGTCGGTCGCGGAGTCGGCGGCGGGCTGCTTCACGGGCCCGTGCATCGCGAGCTCTGACTCGAGCGGCGACGAGACCATCGTGCAGGCCAACCGCGGCGTCGCGGCGAAGCGGGTGCTGCTGGTCGTCGATTCGCGGCCCCTGGGCGACGGTGGCGTCACCGCGGGCACCTTCGGCCTCGACGTGGCCTTTACCGCGTCTCCGGCGGGTGACGTGTGCAGCTCGGCCGGCGCGGCCATCACCGCGTCGACCACGCTGGCGAGCGAGTCTCTGGCCGGCTTCACCGACGACTTCACGTTGACCCAGGCGACCACGGGCTGCACGTTCCGCTCGGGGCCTGACCGCGTGTACGCCGTCGACGTGGCCGCGGGGAACCGGCTCTCGGTGACCGCGGTGCCCACGGGCAGCGGCACGTTGAGTGTGAACTTCGTCGAAGGCCCGGTGGGCAACTGCACCGCCGCCACGGTGACCTGCCTCGGCTCGGCCACCGCGTCGGCCACCGGCACCGCCACGCCGCTCGTGTACGACAACACCACCGGCGCGACGAAGCAGATCTACGTGGTGGTCGACCGCGCCACGTCGGCGCCGCCCGCCGGAGAGACGTTCGCCTTCACCGCGACGCTGGGCTCCATTCCGCCTCCGCCGCAGGGCGACACCTGCGCGGCCCCGCAAGTCGTCGCGGCCAGCGGCACGCTCACCGGGCAGACCACGGTCGGCTACGTCGACAACGTCCGCGGCACGTGCACGGGCTTCAGCAACAGCGGCCCCGACCGCGTGTACCAGGTGACGGTGCCGGCGAATCAGCGGCTGACCGCCACGGTGACGCCGCCCTCGGGCACCGGCTCCTGGGACCCGGCCATCTACATCATCGACACGCCGGCCTCGAGCTGCACCACCACCAACACGGCCTGTGCTGTCACCTCGCTCGGCTCTGACAGCGGCGGCGGCGGCGACCCCGACTCGGCGAACTACATCAACTGCACCAGCGCGGCGCACGACGTCTTCGTCGTCGTCGACGGGTGGAACACGTCGTCGAGTGGCACGTTCGACTTGAACATCGCCATCGCTCCCTGACGTCTCCGCACCTGAAAAACCCGGAGGCCGCCGTGTCGACTCTTTCCCGAGTGTGGGTGTGGGCAGCGTGTGTCGTGCTCGTTGCGTGCGGCCAAGGCAGCAAGAAATGCGCGTCGGCGGCGGACTGCACCACCGGCCAGGTGTGCACCGCCGGCGCGTGCGTCGCGTCGACCGTCGACGGTGGAGTCGGCGGCGGCACCGGCGGCGGCTCGGGCGCTGGAGGTGGGACCGGCGGCGGCATGGGCGGCGGCACCGGCGGCGGCGGAGGTGGAGGCAACGGAATGTGCGCTGATGACCCGGGCGCACCCGTTCCTCCGTCGGGCAACGCCGTGAATGCCCCGGCGCCCTCCTGCGATGCGCCAGAGGTGTTGGCCGCTGCGGGTGACCTGGCGGGCTCGACCGCGGCAGACGACGCGACGTACCCCATCTCCTCGGGCGGCGGCTGTCGCACGTCGCAAGGCCACGACCGCGTGTACGCGCTGACGGTGCCCCCCGCGACGCGGCTGTTGGTGACCGTCGACGCCGGGTGGGACTCGGTGGTGAACATCGTCGAAGCGCCGCCCATCAACTGCGGCGGGTTGCAGGCCGACGGAGGCCTCTCGCAGCCGCTCTGTGTGGGCTCGGTCGATGACAACAGCTCGGGCGTCGAGCACACGGCCTACGGCAACGCGGGCACCACCGCGAAGCAGGTGTTCCTCATCATCGGTGGGTACGGCAGCACGTCGTCGGGCGACTTCTCGATGACGACGGCCCTCGAGCCGCTGCCGAGCGGTGACTCGTGTGCCGCGGCCTCCGAGCTCGTGGTTGGGCAGCCGAAGACGCAGCAGACGCTCACCGGCGCGACCGATGACTACCGGGGTGGCTTCGGCTGCGGCACCGACTCCGACCACCCCGACGTGGCGTACCGGGTGCGGGTGCCGGCGCGGTCTCAGGTGACTGTGACGGCGACGCCGGAGAACCCGAGCGCCAACGCCTTGCTGACGGTCAACCTGGTGGCCGGGGTGTGCACGCGCCAGCTGCGCTGCGCCGCTGGCCTCTCCAGCGACACCGAGGGCCAGCCGGTCTCGGTGACGTACACCAACCCCGCCGACTGCGTGCGCGACGTGTTCGTGGTGGTCGACAGCGACACGCCGGTGACCGACACGTTCTCCATCACGGCCACGCTCTCGAGCGCGCTTGCGGTGGGCGAGGTGTGTGACAACGCCATGACCGCGGCGGTGGGCACGCTGACGAACCAGTCTTTCACCGGGTACGCCTCTGACTACGCGCCGCGCGGCCAGACCGGCTGCGGCTACGACGAAGGGCCCGACCGGGTGTACGCGGTCGACGTGCCGGCGGGGCAGAACCTCACCGCGCGCGCGGTGAGCGATGCGGGGCTGACGCTGTCGCTCGTGAATGACGTCGCCGCGTGCCGTCACGGGCCGTGCGCGAGCGGTGCGGTGTCGTTCACCAACGGGCAGCCGGTGGTGGTGCGGGCGGCGAACTCGGCGGGCACGAGCGCGCGGCGGGTGTGGCTCGTCGTCGACTCGATGGAGGCCACCGAGGCCACCTTCGACCTCGAGCTGTCGGTGCAG
The DNA here is from genome assembly GCA_016793525.1 of Archangium sp. The sequence goes on from JAEUJT010000360.1 coordinate 4,545, forward strand.
GCGCCGCTCGCTGGAGAGTCCTGCGCGCTCCCCGACGTGGTGGCCATGAGCGGCACCATCTCGTCGACGACCGACGGCTTCTCCGACGACATTCAGACCGACTCGCTGTGCACCGGCTTCGACAACGACGGCCCCGACCGAGTGTTCGCGGTGTCGCTGGCGGCGAACCAGACGGTGATGGCCACCGTCACGCCCACCGGCAGCTCGTTGTGGGACCCGTCGGTGTACATCGTCGCGTCGCCAGCCACGACCTGCCGCGCCACGGGGACGCAGTGCCTCGCCGGCGCCGATGACGGCGGCGGTGGCGACTCCGACAGCACCAGCTTCACCAACAGCGGCCCCGCCACCACCGTGTACGTGGTGGTCGACGGCTACACGCCAGACGAATTCGGTACCTTCGACCTCGAGCTCTCCATCACGCCATGAAACTCCACTTCCTCGTTGCTGTGAGTGCCGCCGCGGTCGTCGTCGCGTCGGCGTGCGGTTCCTCCAACCAGTGCGGCGCGGCCACCTGTCAGAGCGGCTGCTGCACGGCCTCCGGGCAGTGCGTCGAGAGCGGCAAGGCCTCGGCCTGCGGCACCGGTGGCGCCACCTGCGCGGTGTGCACCTCGGCGCAGACGTGCACCCAGAACGTGTGCGTCGCGGGCACCGGCGGAGGCGGCTCGACGGGCGGCGGAACGGCGACCGGCGGAGGTACGGCCACGGGCGGCGGTACCGGCACCGGCGGAGGGAGCGGCGGTGGTGGTGGCACCCAGCCCACGGCCAGCAGCTTCATGGTGATTCGCATCTCCGCTGATGGCGGTCTCACCTCGGCGGCGGCCGGCTTCGTGCTCGAAGAGCGCACACTCGACACCGGCGCGGTGACACGCACCATCGACGTCACGGGCACCAGCTCTCCGGCGGTGACGTTGTCGGGCAGCGCGACGTCGGAAGGCGTGCTGAACCTCTCTGGCGACAAGCGCTTCGTCTCGCTCGCCTGTTACGTGGCGTCGCCGGGGCAGACGTCGGTGAACTCGACCGCCGGCATCGCGCGCGCGGTGGCACGCGTCGCGGCCGACGGCACGGTCGACACCTCGACCCGCATCACCGACTCCTACTTCCTCAACAACATCCGCTCGGCGGCGTCAGACACGGGCGACGGCTTCTGGCTCGCGGGCGCGTCGGCGGCGAGCCTCGACGGCGGCGTGCGCTACGTGGCGCTGGGCTCGTCGGGCGCGACCACGCCGGTGTACTCCGACATTCAGAACATTCGCGCCACGCACGTGGCCAACGGCATTCTCTACGCGTCGACGGCGTCGAACCCGGGTGATGCGGGCGTGACGCGCGTCTTCTCCTTCGGCGGCGTGCCCACCTCGGCGGCTGCGGCCTCGTCGTTGCCGGGCCTCTCCATCACCAGCCCGCAGGGCCTGGCGGTGCTCGACCTCAACCCCAACGTGCCGGGCCATGACGTCGTGTACGTGGCCGACTCGACGCAGGGCATCGGTCTGCGCAAGTTCGTCTTCTCGGGCACGGCGTGGTCCGAGGCGGCCACCTTCAATCAGGCCACCCCAGGCAACGTGACGTGCCTGCACGTGGCGGCGGAGCTGCAGGGCAGCGAGGTGGTGGTGCTGTGCGCGACGAATGAGTCGACAGCGAACCGCGTGTTGCGCTTCACCGACGTCGGCGGCACGGCCACCTCGTCGCCAACGCCCACGGTGCTGGCCACGGCCCCTGCGGGTTCCATCTTCCGCGGCGTGGCGTTTTCTCCGCGCTAGAGGCCTCGGGCGTTGCCGACACCGGCGCAGTGGGAGGCCGCTCGAGCCCGGCAGCAGCTGTACGCGGCGCTGCGGGCGTGGTTCTCCGGCGCTGGGTATCTCGAGGTCGAGACGCCGTGCCTGGTGCCGACGCCGGGCATGGAGCCGCACATCGATCCCTTTTCGGTGCGCTTCACGCCGGAGCTGGGCGTGGGGCAGGCGCGCGCGCTGTACCTGCACACCAGCCCTGAATACGCGATGAAGCGTCTGCTGGCCGACGGCAGCCCGCCGCTGTTCCAGCTGTGCAAGACGTTCCGCAACGGCGAGGTGGCCGCGGGGCACAACCCCGAGTTCACCATGCTCGAGTTTTACCGGCCGCACGCCGACTACGTGGCGCTGATGGCCGACGTGGAGTCGCTGCTGTCGTCAGTGCCCGGTTCCGGGCCCTTCGCGCGCACACCATACGAGCGGCTGACGGTGCGCGACGCGGTGAAGCGGCACGCGGGCATCGACCTGGCCGAGGCGTCGACAGGCCCGTTGCTGAAGGCGGCGGCGGAGGCGCGGGGCATTCACACCGGGGCGTCGACGGCGTTTGACGACGTTTTCTTTCACGTCTTCCTCTCGAAGGTGGAGTCGCAGCTCGGGCGCGAGCGGCCCACGTTTCTCATTGAGTACCCCGCATCGATGGCGGCGCTGGCGCGGGTGAAGCCGGGCGACGCCAGCGTTGCCGAGCGGGTCGAGCTGTATGTGGGCGGCGTGGAGCTGGCCAACGGCTTCAGCGAGCTCACCGACGCGGTGGAGCAGCGACGGCGGCTGGTTGAGGAGCAGGCTCAGCGCCGGGCCGCGGGGAAGGTCGAGGTGGCGCTCGACGAGGCGTTTCTCGAGGCGCTCCCGCGCATGCCTCCGAGCGCCGGCATCGCCATCGGCATTGACCGGGTGTTGATGGTGCTGCGCGAGACGGCCAACATCGCCGACGTGCTGCTGTTTCCAGCGAGAGACTTCGTATGAGGCGCGGGCGTGGAACGGCGGCGGGTTCTGTCACCTGCGCGAGAGTCTCCCACTCCGGCGCCAGCCGCTGGAGCGTCGACAGCGTCACACCGCACCGCGGCGTCGACGTCGTTGCGCAGAGCCACGTCGGTCGCGGGCGTGGAACGGCGGCGGGTCCTGTCACCTGCGCGGGAGCCTTCCCACCTCCGGTGGGCCCCTCCCACTCCGGCGCCACCCGCTGGAGCTTCGACAGCGCCGCGTCGCGCCGGCGCGTCGACGTCGTTGCGCAAAGTCATGTCGGTCGCGGGCGTGGAACGGCGGCGGGTTCTGTCACCTGTGCGGGAGCCTCCCACTCCGGCGCCACCCGCTGGAGCTCCGACAGCGCCGCGTCGCGCCGGGGCGTCGACGTCGTTGCGCAAAGTCATGTCGGTGGCGGGCGTGGAACAG
>JAEUJT010000416.1 GCA_016793525.1 Archangium sp.
GAACGGGCTGTCGTCCCAGTCGCGGGCGTCGGAGGCGTTCAGCAACACCGGTGACGACTCTGGCGCGGAGAACCCCGCCGCTGTCACCTGCTTCACCACGGTGGCTTCGTTCGCGCGGTGCAGCTTGAGCGCGTCGCTGTCAGAGGCGCCTGGCTTCGCGCTGTGGTCGGCGACGACGTAGACGCCTCCCGACTTCAGCGCGCGGAAGATGGCGCGGTTCATCGCGGCGGCGTCGATCTTCAGCAGCGGCAGGTCGTGGTACGCGAGGAAGACGTAGGCGATGTCGACCGAGCCTTCGGGAATCGCCGACAGCTGCGTCACGTCGGCGTTGTCGAGCTTGGTCAATGCGTCGGCGCGGTATCGGCTGGTGCGCGCCACCCACTGGTCGGCGATGGGCTTCAGGTCGAGCAGCGACGTGGGGTTCGCCGCGTACACCCGACCTTGGTCGCCCACCACGCGGCTCAGCGCTTCGGCGGTGTGGCCCGGCCCCGTGATGACGTCGACCACCGTCATGCCTGGCCCCACGCCCGAGAAGGCCAGCACGTCGGGGAGCTTTCGCTGTGCGTCCAACGTCGTGTCGGCTGGCGCGCGGTCTTCGGCGGCGAGCACCTCGGCGATGGAGTCACGAGACGCCGCGCGAGACGAGGCACACCCGACAGCCAGCAGCGCGACCGAGAGAAGTACGACGCGAAGAGACTTCGACACGGTGGCCTCCGGAGCGCGGGGAAAAGCGCCCGGAGGAAAAAGCGCCTCGCTGACGAATGCAAGTGACTTCGGGCTGAAATCTCTTCGCAGGCTGACGGCACGCACTCGCTACGTGAGCCGCTCGCCGGCACGCGCTCGGCTCACCGGCGTCAGGACCGACGCGAAGTGCTCTTGCACATGGTCGACGAACGTCTTCACCTTCGGCGAGAGCAGCCGCGTACTCGGGTAGACCGCTTGAATCGGAATGTCGGGTGATCGCCACGCCGGCAACACGACCTGGAGCTGCCCAGCGCGCACGGCGGGTTCGCAGCGCACCACAGGCAGCAGCGCCACTCCGATTCCGGCGAGCGCCGATGCCTGCAGCACTCCGAAGTCGTTGGTGACGAAGCGCGCTCGAACGTTGATCGTCACTTCGTCGTCTTTCCGCAGCAGCTTCCATCTCCCGCGGTCAGCTCCGGCGCCGAACACGAGCGCGGGCAGGCGTTCGAGGTCTTGCGGCCGCTTCGGCGTGCCGTGCTTCTTCAAGAAGTGCGGGGTCGCGACGACGACGTTGTGCCCAGAGCCGAGGTGCCGCGAGATGAGCGACGAATCGGCCAGCCGCCCCGCACGCACGGCGAGGTCGAACCCTTCATCGACGATGTCGACGACTCGGTCGGTGCACACCATGTGCACCTGCACGTCCGGGTACCGCGCCAGGTAGCTGCTCACCATCGGGCCGAGCACGTCGAACGCGAGCGGCGTCGTCACGCGCAGCAGCCCGCGCGGCGTACCCTGCATGCTCGCGATCGCCAGCTCCGCGTCGTGTGCCTCGGCCACGATGCGCGAGGCGTGTTGAAAGTACGCCCGCCCCGCGTCGGTCAGGCTCAGCGTGCGCGTGGTTCGCTGGAGCAACCGCGTTCCCAGGCGCTCCTCGAGCTCGGAGACCTTGCGGCTCACGGTCGACTTCGGCAACCCAAGCGCCCGCCCCGCGGCGGTGAAGCTCTGCGCTTGGACAACGCTTGCGAAAATGGCGATCTCGTTCAGGTCCATGCTGTTCCATCAGTAGAACAATGTGTGTCGAAGACAGAGACTGGTGCTTGGGGTGGAACGGCTTACTCTTGGCTTCGCAACACGCACAAGGAGCGCGTCATGGTGTTTCCAGCGCAGGAGCCGTCGCTTGAAGACCGGTCAGGGCGAATCCTCTTCCGTACGCAGGGGCATCACATGGGGCCCGTGACGCGGCTCATCAGCCCCGGAGACCTCGGCGAACTGCTCAAGCCGTTTGTCTTTCTCGACCGCTTCGAGGCTCCGGGCGCGCGGGGCGTTGCGTTGCCTGTTCACCCGCACTCGGGCCTCGCGACGCACACCACGCTGCTGTCTGGGTCGTCGCTGTACGCAGACTCCACTGGCAAGGCCGGCGTGCTTGAGGCGGGAGATGTGGAATGGATGCGCGCGAGCGGCGGCGTGTGGCACGGAGGCGCTGTGCTCGCGGGTCAGCCAGTGCATGGCTTTCAGCTCTGGGTCGCGATGCCGGCGAAGCTCGAGCTGGCGCCAGCCGAGAGCCAATACGTGCGCAAGACGCAGGTGCCGGGCGACGAGCGCGTGCGACTGTTGCTCGGCAGCTACCAGGGGCAGCACAGCGCCACCGTCGCTCCTTCTGACGTGACGTACCTGCACGTGCGGCTCGGTGACGGCGAGGTGTGGCGCTACCAGTCGGCTGCGTCGCATGCCCACGTCTTCGTCGCCCTCGCGCGTGGAGCGCTCCTCGTCGGAGGCACGCGTCTCGGCCGCGAGCTGGCGGTCTTCGCCGCTGGCGAGGAGCCCATCGAATTCCTCGCTCACGGCGACACGGAGTTCATCGTGGACTCCGGCGCGCGGCACCCGCACCCGCTGGTGACTGGCATGTACTCGGTTCACACGAGCGCCGCGGCCCTCGAGCGCGGCGAGGCGGGCATTGAGGCGCTGGCGAACACGATGGCGCTGGAGCCCGGAGGCTTCGTCACCCCAGAGCTCGTCAGGCGATTTGGTGGAAGCGCCGAGGTGAGGCGCCTCCAGGCCGTCTGAGCCGAACTTTTTTCACGCAGTCACTTCGGCGCGGGTGAGCCGCGTCTCGACACAAGGAGCAGGAACATGAAGGGTCTCAAGATTGGGTTGTGGGTGGTGCAAGTGCTGTTGGCCGTCGCTTTCACGGGCGCCGCGATGATGAAGCTGACCACGCCGTACGAGGTGCTCGTGACGCAGCAAGCGTGGGCGAAGCTGTTTTCGCCCGACGTGGTGAAGCTCATTGGCGCGGTGGAGGTGCTCGGGGCGCTCGGGCTGATTCTTCCCTCGGTGACGAGGATCATGCCGATTCTCACCCCGGTTGCCGCGTCGGGCCTGGTGCTCACGATGATTGGTGCGGGCGCGACGCACCTGCGCATCGGCGAGCCGCCCATTCCGAACATCGTGCTGGGTGGTCTGGCAGCATTCGTGGCGTGGGGTCGGTTCACGAAGGCGCCCATCTCGCCCCGCGGCGCACCCTCGGTCGGCGCGACCGCGTAGGCATCGGAGAGCGACATGGCTTCATTTTCCGGTGTTCGACGCACGGACCTCGAGCTTGCACGGGCGCCCGTTCAGAGCCTCGACCTGAGCGGCAAGACGGCCGCGGTGGTCGGCGGCACGGGGGGTATTGGGCGAGCGATTGCACGATTGCTCGCGGAGCGCGGCGCCACCGTCACCGTCGTCGGGCAGACGTTTCGAGACCACGGCGTGGCGAGGGTCTCGTTTCTCAAGGCGGATCTGAATCTCATGCGCGA
>JAEUJT010000426.1 GCA_016793525.1 Archangium sp.
GAGACGCTGCAGCACCTCTCGCACCCGAACGTGGTGAAGGTCTACGACACCGGCGTTTTTCAGGGGTACCCGTACCTGGCGATGGAGCTGATCGACGGGCTGACGTTGCGACACTACCTGGCGCTGAGCGACGCCGACCTCACCACCGACCAGGGCCTGGCCATGGCCATCGCGCAGCACCGGCGGGTACTCAACGGTGAGAGCTGAGCGTCGACGGTGAAGACGACGACGAAGAAGACTCCGACATGGGGCGCGACATTTTGACGCTCGCCACCTTCTCCGAGGAGAGCCCGAGCGAGGAGTTCTCGATCTCCGCCGACGAGGAGGAGCCGTTTCAGACGGGCCCCGACGCCGTGCGCCAGCTCGCCACCCGCGCCGACGAGCCAGACACGGCGATGACGATGTCGAGCGAAGCGGCGCTCCCATACGACCTGCCCAACGCGGTCGAACGGCCCATCGGCGTGGCGTTGACCGAGGTCGAGCGTTTCGCCCTCAACCGCCCGGAGCGCATCGGCCGGTTGAAAGACGTGATGCTGCAGATCTGCGAGGCGCTCGCCTACATTCACCAGCACGGGCTCATTCACCGCGACCTGAAGCCGTCGAACATCATGGTCGACGAAGATCGAATCGTGCGGCTGATGGACTTCGGGCTGGCGAAGTACCTGGCCGACGACGCGGCGGTGACGGCCGATGGGCGTTTGGTCGGCACCTTCCGCTACATGGCGCCGGAGCAGATTCTCGGGGAGCCGCTCGATTCGCGCACCGACCTCTACGCGCTCGGAGTCATTCTCTACGAGCTGCTTTCGGGCCGGCCGCCCTTCGAGGCGAAGTCTCCGTACGAGCTCTGGCAGAAGGTGCTCGAGACCGAGGCGCTGCCCATCACCAGCCTCAACCCCAAGAGCGATCGCGCCATGGCCCGCGTGGCCCACCGGCTGATCCGCAAGGAGCCTGATGACCGGCTCCAAACCGCCGAAGAGGTCTATGAGGCGTTGATCGAGTGAAACACGCGCTCGTCGTTCCAGCTGAGGCACACGGGAAGCGGGTCGACGTGTTCGTCGGTGACGCGCTGAGCCTGTCTCGCGCCAAGGTGAAGGCGCTGTTCGAGGGCGACTCGATTCGCATCGATGGGCGGCGCGCGAAGAAGGGCGTGGCGCTCCAGGCGGGACAGAAGATCGACGTGGAGGTGACCGAGACCTCGTCGACCGCGGTGGCCGACGCCGACCTCTCCGTGCCCGTGCTCTGGGAAGACGACGTGCTGGTGTTCGTGAACAAGCCGGCGCGCGTGCCCTCGCAGCCGCTGGCGCCGAACGAGCGCGGGACCGTCGCCAACGCCCTCGTGTCCAAGTACCCCGGCATCGAGGAGGTCGGAGACGACCCCCGTGAAGCGGGCCTGTGCCACCGGCTCGACGTGGAGACGTCTGGCGTGATGGTCGCGGCCAAGACGCGCGAGGCCTGGCTGGCGGTGCGGGAACAATTCTCCGGCGACGGGAGCGGAGGCTCAGGGCCCGGGTCGATCGACAAGCGCTACCTGGCGCTGGTTGATGGGCCCATCGCCGACGAAGGAACCATCGATGTCGGGCTCGCGCACCACGGCGATCACGTGCGGGTGGCGGTGCTCCCGACCGACGACGCGCGACCTGCTCGCTCGCACTTCACCGTCGAGCGACGCGCGGGAACTCGGGCGTTGGTCTCGGTGCGCATCGAGACCGGCGTGTTGCATCAAGTGCGCGCCCATCTGGCGGCGATCGGCGCCCCCATCGCCGGTGATGCGCTCTACGGCGGCAAGGCGCTGCCCGCGCTGGAGCGCTTCTTCCTCCACGCTTCGTCACTGACCGTGCGGCACCCGGTGACGGGGAAGCCAGTGCGCGTCGAGTGCCCGCTGCCAGATGACTTGCGCTCGGTGCACGACGCGATCTTCGTCGGGCCGTGATCATCCACGTCGACATGGACGCGTTCTACGCGTCGGTCGAGCAACGAGACGCGCCCGCCCTGCAGGGCAAGCCGGTCATCGTCGGCGGGCACCCTACCCGCGGCGTCGTGCTCGCCGCGTCGTACGAGGTGCGGCCCTTCGGGGTGCGGAGCGCGATGCCGATGAGCCGCGCGATGCGTCTGGCGCCGAACGCGATCGTCGTGCCACCCCGCTTCGCCGCGTACGCCGAGGCGAGCGAACAGGTGTTTCGCATCTTCGAGCACTACACCCCGCTCATCGAGCCGCTGTCGTTGGATGAAGCGTTTCTCGATGTGACGGCGTCGGCCTCGCTGTTCGGAGCGGCCACGAAGATCGCCGCCGAGCTGCGCGCGCGGGTGAAGGCTGAGACGAAGTTGGCGTGCTCCGCCGGGGTCGCGGAGACAAAGTTCGTGGCGAAGATCGCGTCGGACTTCGCCAAGCCCGATGGGTTGAGGGAGGTCGCTCCAGGTACGGCGCGCGAGTTCTTGGCGCCGCTCCCCGTATCTCGGCTCTGGGGCGTGGGCGAGAAGACCGAGGCCGTGCTGCGCAGCGCTGGCATTCGGCTCATCGGTGACGTCGCGGCGCGTGACGTGGCGTGGCTCACGTCGCGGCTCGGCACCTCACTCGGTCACCACCTGTGGGAGCTGAGCCAGGCCATCGACACCCGCGCGGTGGTGCCCGATCGCGACGCGAAGAGCATCGGGGCGCGAGAGACGTTCGACGAAGATCTCCACGGCCTCGAGGCGCTGAAACCGCACGTGCACTCGCTCGCGTTGCGGGTGGGGCGGCGGCTCCGTCGCTCCGAGCGGCAAGCGCGCACGGTGGTGCTGACGGTGAAGTACGACGACTTCACGCAGGTGACGCGCCAGGAGACCCTGCCCTCGCCCACCGACGACGGCCAGGCGCTGTACCGGGTGGCGATGCAACTGCTGGAGACGAAGATCGACCTCACGCGAAAGGTTCGGCTCACGGGGGTCACCGGCACCGAGCTCACCGGCGGCGCTCCCCAGCTGAGCCTCTTCACCGAGCCGCCGACCAAGCGCACCAAGCTCAACGCCGCCCTCGACGCCATCGGCGCGAAGTTCGGCAATACCGCGGTGATCACCGCCGACCTCGCCAGCAGCGACCCCGAGCGGCGAGTCGACGGGTTTTACCCGGAGGAACGCCCTGCCCCCGCGGCGCCACCCGGCCTGCACGTCGAGCGCGACGAGGAGTAGCCGAGCTACCGAATGATTCGGCCAGCCATCTTCCAGTTGCCCGACGTGCCTTCGTGCCAGGCGATGGCGAGCTGACCGTCGATGACCTGGATCGTCGGCCTCCACGCCGATGCTCCGCCGACGGGGCCGTTCCACGCCTGGTCCATCTCATTGGAGGGCACGAGGTAGGGGGTGCCCGTCTTCCGGTCGATGAGGGCCAGCACGACTCGCCCACTGTCGCTCCCGACGATCGCAACGTCGTCCCCGTAGGGAACGACGTCGAAACCTTGGTCAAGGTTGTCACTGAGGGTGCTGTCCCAACTGCCACCCAGCCCGAGGCCGTACGTCTCGAGATCACCCGCGGCGAGCACGAACAGCACGGTCGAGGCGCCGTTGTCGAACGACGCCGCCTTGAGATCGCTCACACCGCTGGGCACGATTCCCGGCAGCGTGGTCTGGTTCCATGGCCCGCCCGAGGTCGTGACGAAGTGCGCCGCGTCGCCGTTTGCGGTGACGGCCGACACCACCGCGTTCCCTCCGCTGAAGAGCTCGAGCCGAACGATGCTCGACGACGAAAACGGCGAAACGGCCGAAAACGAGTCGATCGACGCGAACTGCCCGGTCGAGGGTTGATAGCGAAAGCGCTGCAGCCCGCCATTCATGCCGGGCGTGGGTGACGTCGTGACCACCTGCAGGCCCTGCGAATCTGCCGCGAGCGCGAGCATGGGAAACGCGCCCATGACTTCTCGGCCTTGGTTCCCTTGGGCCTCGGCCAGGTGCACTGGGTTGTTGGGCGAGACGATGACGTAGGCGCGATCTCCCACCGCGGCCACGATGTCACCCAGCGGGGGCGCCGTGCCGGCTCCGGGAATCGTCGCCGAGCTCGGAGGGAGCGTTGGCATGTTGCACGGCGCGATGAAGCACTGCGCGTTGCCGTCGATGGCCCAGAGCCCGCGGTTGCCGCCGCTCACCCGGCGCCCGACGATCAGCCTCGAGACCGGCTGCCCGATGCCAGAGAGCGTCACCCACTTCGGCCGGGGTTCTTCGGTCGAGGTGTCATTGCTCAGAATGATGGGGCCGAATTCGTGCTGCACCGTCAGCGCGCCCCCGAGGGTCGGCACCGCGTTGCCTGCTTGATCTGTCAGGCCCTGGACCGACACGGTCAGCTGCGAGCCGACCGTCTGCGGCGGGAACAGCAGCGCCGCCACCTGAGCGTCGCTCTTCACCACCGTCACCTTCGGCGGCATCGCGCCCAGGTCGAACACCACCGGGCCGGTGATGGGCTCATCGCAGCTCACCCGCAGCGCGAGCGGGCTGAGGTGCAGCATGCACGCCGGGGGGCGCACGTCGGTGAAGGTGACCAAGGTGCGCACCGTGCGCTCCGTTCCATCGGCGGTGTTGCGCACGGTCACCGAGAAGTCGCGCGTACGCGTGCCGTCGGTGCGCGGGGTGACGAACTCGGTCTGCGCCGACGTGGGGTTCGACAGCGCGAAGGCCGACGAACACGAGAGATCGACGCCTCCGTCGGGCAGGCCACAGCCCTCGAACGCGGGCGCCCACGAGAAGGTGAACCCGGCGTCGGCCGGGGGGTTGCTCACCGCGGCCGTCAACCGCACGACGCTGCCTCCGTCAGGGCCGTAGCTGCCGCCTGACGCCGGAGACACCTGCACCGCCACGTCCCACGGCCGGGGAGGAGAAAGCACCAACGTGACCGACGCGGCGGCGCTGGTGAGCCCGATGTCTGTCGTCACGGTCAGCTCGACCGTCAACGGCGTTGGGCCGATCACCGACGGTGCGGTGAAGGTGACCTGCGTGCCAGTGGCGAGATCGATCTCCGGTACGGGCGGCCCTGTCACTTGTCGCCAGCGGTACACCACGATCGGCCGACCATCGGGCGCGGTGCTCCCCGTTCCCAGCAACGTCACCTGATCTCCGCCGGTGATCGACGTCGAGCCCATCGCCGTCAACGACGCCACGGGCGCTTGCCCCACCCGCACCACGGCACGCGCCGGAGCGCTCACCCGCTGCAGCGCGTCGACCACCGTCAGCTCGACGGGCAACACCGCGCTGGCCGCCGGAGCGGTGAACACCCCGTTGACCGCCGAGGTGGAATCGTTGAACGAAAACGCTGGCGCCGCGCCTCCGTCGGTGTCGAAGCGCCAGCGGTACGTCAGCGGAGGCACTCCGGCGGACCGAGCGCCGCTCAGCACCACACTCGCGCCGGGCGCCGCGTCAGAGATCGACGGCGAAATGAACGCCGCAATGGGCGGTGGCCCGGCGTCGAGGCCGGTGGAGCCGGGGACGATGCCCCCATCGAGCGAGATCGACTCCGACGTGCCCGCCACCAGCGAGACGGCGCCGAGATCGTTCTCGCCGTTCACCAGCAGCACGTTGAAAAGGCGAAGCGACTGGGCACCCGGGCGCTCGATGGCGACCTGGTACAGCGATGGGCGGAGGCCACTCGCGGTGAAGCGCCCGTCGTCTCCTGCCGTCACGGCTGTTTCCAGCCCGGCAGCTGCGAAGCGAATGCGCGCACCCGCAGCGGCGCCCCCCTCCGCCAAAGACACGACGCCTTGCGCCAC
>JAEUJT010000427.1 GCA_016793525.1 Archangium sp.
GTCACCGGCTCCGGGCCTTCACCCCAGGCCGACTCCATCAGCGCCTCCGCCACCGTGTACCGGAGCGCCCGGTTCTCCCCACCCGCCTTGGCGAAGGCCTCCATGCAGTCGTCGACGGAGTCACTCGTCACCGCGGCGAGCGCCACCAGCCCATCGAGCGTCTCCCCGAGGAAGCGCGCGTCGAACGACGTCGGGTCCTCCGCCCAGCCGAAGGCCTCGTCGAGCACCGCCTGGAGCAGCAGGTGGTGGGCCTCCTCCTCGCTCGCGCCCTCTTTCGTCAGCGCCGCCGTGGCCGCCCGCACTTTGGGACCCAGCTCGTGGTCGGCCGACACCCGACGCAAGGCCGCGTCGACGATGATTCGCAGCATGTGCTGCTGTGCGTCATTGGAGAGCGTCTCCCGCCCCTTCGACTTCAGCACGGCCGCCTTCGACGAAGGGTGCGCCGTGGCCGCCGCCGCCATGGCCGCCTCGTCTGGAGAGAGCGCCACCGCCTGGTCGGCCTTCTCCAAGACCTCGATGAGCGCCGGGGCATTCAGGTACCGCGCGATGAGTGGGTGCATCGGCTCGCGCGTACCACACTCGTTTCGACGGTTGAGTTTTGGTGCGGTGTCTCGAGGCCCGGGCAATAGTCCCAGTCCGTGCCAGCACGAAGCGATGGCAAGCCAACCGCCGTCTCAGTGAAACTCCCGTACGCGACGGTCGACGAATTCGTTCGCAACTACGCGGTCAACGTCTCACCCGGCTCCCTCTTCATCACCACCAAGCCCACGGTCTCCGCCGGCGCACGCGTTCAGTTTGTGCTGACGCTCTCGAACGGCTCGACGGCGCTCAAGGGCGGCGGCACGGTGCATTCGACGCGCACCAACGCGGCGGAGGGCCCTGTCGGCTTCACCGTCGACGTCGAATCGCTCGACCCCGCCAGCGAGTCGGTGATGGGCCAACTGCTCGCGGCGGCGCCGGCTGACTCCAGCTCCGTCGACGAGGTACCCGCCATCGCCCCGGTGGAGGTGGGCGCGCCCTCCTTCGACCTCGGCGCCATGTTGTCTGACATGGCCGCGTCTGCGCCGCCCGAGCCCGAGCCGCCGCCCTCCTTCACCTTCGACGAGCCGCCTCCACCCGAGCCCGAACCAGACGCCCAGCCCGCTGCCGAACCGGAGCAGCTCGCCGACCCTCCGCCTGACGAAGCGCCGAGCGACGCGCCCGCCTTCAGCTTCGAGGCACCCGGAGAGAGCCCGACCGCCGACGCGCCGAGCGAGGTGTCAGCCACCGGCCTCGACGCCGACTTCGGGGCTCCCGCAGAGCCGCCCGAGCCAGCGCCGCCACCTCCGTCCGAGCCAGAAGATCTGGTCTTCGAGATGCCCGGCGAAGGCGAAACACTGTCGTTGAGCCGCCCGGCGCACGACGAAGCGCCCGCCTCCCCGCCGCCCCCGGCTCCGGCCTTCGAGTTCGACGCGCCGCCCGAGCCCGCGCCGGAGTCGTCTGATGCCCTCGGGTCGATGTCGTTCGACGCGCCGCCCTCCGAGGAGACTCCGGCCGAAGAGGCGCCGCCGCCGCCCGACGAGGGCTTCGCGTTCGAGCCCCCGCCTTCTGACGACGCGTCGGCCGACGCCGTCGAAGAAACGTCCGAGGTGGTGGAGGAAGTGGTCTCCGAAGAAGACGAGGCGCCCCCCCCGTCAGCGCCGCCCCGCTACGTCCCCTCGGAGGACCCAGAAGACAGCTCGCTCCCCCAGATTCGCCGGCGCAACGAAGACCCGCGCGAGCCGCGCCCGTCGGCCCCTCCGCCGCGCCTGGCCGCCGTCGCCGCCCGCCCGGTGAGCATGGAGGAGCTGGTCGCCCGGTCTGCGGGCAAGCTCGTCTTCCTCAACCCGCCTGAACACATCGAGAAGACGGGGCCGATCATCGGCATCGACCTCGGCACCAGCAACTCGGCGGTGGCGCTGCTCAACAAGGGCAAGCCGCAGATCCTCCACTCGAAGGACGGGTACAACACCATTCCCTCGGTGGTGGCGCTGGGGAAAAACAACAACGTGCTGGTGGGCCACCGCGCGCGCTCGCACATGTTGCTCAACCCGAGCCAGAGCATCTACGGCGCCAAGCGCCTGGTGGGCCGCGACTTCGAGAGCGTCACCGTGCGCGAGGTGCGGCACCGCTTTCACTACGAGATTCTCCCCGGGCGCGACGGCAAGGACGCGGTGACGATGGGCAACCACCTGCTCACCCTCGAAGAGGTGCAGGGCATCATCCTTCGCGAGTGCAAGCAGATCGCCGAGCAGCACCTCAACGCCCCCGTGTCGCGCGCGGTGGTGACCTGCCCCGCGTATTACTCCGAGCAACAGCGCGAAGCGGTTCGACGCGCCGGCGCGATGTCGGGCCTGGTGGTCGAGCGCGTGCTCAACGAGCCCACCGCGGCGGCGCTGGCGTACGGCCTCAACCGCGAGCTGTCGCGCAAGGTGCTGGTGTACGACCTGGGCGGCGGCACGTTCGACGCGACGCTCCTGCGCATCGAGAAAAACACCTTCGAGGTGCTCGCCACCGGCGGCGACATCTTCTTGGGCGGCCTCGACTTCGACAACCAGATCGTCGACCTGCTGCTGAAGAAGTTTCAGATTCAGCACCGACAGGTCTTCTCCGGTGACGCGGTGGGCCTCTCGCGCGTGGCCGAGCAGGCCGAAAAAGCGAAGGTGGCGCTCTCGGAGCGCAGCACCTTCGACGTGCACCTGCCCATGCTGCAAATGTCAGAGGCTGGCCAGCCGATGGACCTGCAGTGCACGGTCTCGCGCGAAGAGGTGAACCAGGCCTGCCAGCCGCTGGTGGTGCGCACCTTCGACGTGGTGCGCGATGTTCTCCTCGACGCGAAGCTGAAGGCGACCGAGGTCGACGACGTCATTCTCGTCGGAGGCATGAGCCGCATGCCGCTGGTGCGAGAACACGTGAAGGAGCTGTTCAAGAAGCAGCCGCTGGCGAGCGTCAACGCCGACGAAGCGGTGGCGCTGGGCGCGGCCCTCTATTCGGGCATCGTCGAGAGCGCGACCAACGTGGTGCTGATCGACGTGGTGCCCATGACCGTGGGCATCGGCATCCCCGGCGGTGGGTACAAGCGGCTCATCGAGCGCAACACGCCGCTCCCGGCCGGGCGCTCCTTCGGCCTCACCACCTCGCGCGACGACGAGACCTCGCTCGAGCTGCAGCTCTTCCAGGGCGAAGACAGCGATCTGTCGAATAACGACTACCTCGGCACGGCGCGCATCGAGGGCCTGCCGAAGGGGCCCAAGGGCTCGGTGCAGGTCGCCGTCACCGTGCGCCTCGACGCGGAGTGCGTCATTCACGTCGACGCCAAAGACATGATCGCCCGCCAGCCCTTCAAGACCCTGCTGGCCAACCGCTACACGCCCGACGAGATCCGCGCGCGGCTGCGCATGCCGCCGCCGAGCCAGCCGAGCATCGTGCAGCAGGCCCGCGCCAAAGAGCTCGAAGACCGCGGCGGTCAGTTCTGGAAGCTGGTCAAGCGCGTGGTGGGGAAAAAAGACTCAGCGGCCAAGAAGTGACTTCGCGGCGTCGGAGAACACCGCGCCCGCCCAGTCGTTCGCCAGCGCCCGCCCGGCTGCACCGTTGAAGTGCACGCCGTCGCTGCCCGAATACGTCTGGGTGTGCGGGCTCGAGGCCACGTACGTGCCGTCGGGACCCAGGGCCGTGGCCACCGCGGCGTCGAAGCGCTTCAGCCCCTCGGGCGCGGCCAGGTCTTGCTTGGTGTTCGGCGGGCCGACCCACACCAGCGTGATGCCCAGCGCCTTGGCTTGATCGGCCAGCGCGCGCACCTGGCTGGTGAGCCCCTTCGCCGACTCCGCGCGAAAGTTGGCGCCCAGGGCGATGACCAGCACGTCGGGCTTCTCGGCGCCCAGGAGGTCGGCCAGCTTCGGCGTCGGTCGCTTGGTGTTCCACGGCTTGCCGTCGTCGATGACCCGGTTCGTCTCGCGCACCGAGGCGCCCATCGCCCCTGACGTGCCGGCGACCCACCACGACGGCTTGGAGCCCGCGGTGCCGTAGCTGCGCGTCTTCGCTCCAGCCGCGCGGAGCAAGGTGTCGAAGCGCTCGCCGAAGAAGCCCACGGTGTGCGAGTCGCCCACCATCAGCACCTTCTTGCCCGCGAAGGCCGGCTTGGCGGCGTTGACGAGCGCCTGCAGCTTCGGATCAGCCGCGACCACCTTGGCCGCCTTGCCGTTGATGTCGTTGGCCGTCGGCGAGGCGACCCAACCCGCTCCAGCGGTCTTCGGCGTCTGCGCACCGGTGCGGGGCGTGGTCGACGTGGAGGTCGAGGTGGAGGTGGTCGCCGGCGGCGTGACGGGGCGAGGGGTGGCGCGAACAGACGGCATGCGCCCACCATATACGCGCCGCGCTCGAGCGCGCCGAGGGGCCCTTCTTTTCGGCGCCCGCGCGGTGTTAGGGCGGGCAGTTCATGTTCACTCCCATTGTAACTTCCGCCACTGAGCGGCCGCTGGTACCGTGGTTCGCAGTGGCGCCGACGCCTGCTGCACGACGACGACGGTTGGGGGAATTGCTGATCGAGGCTGGCCTCATCGACGAGGTACAGCTGAAGGCGGCCCTCGCCGAGCAGCGCAAGTGGGGCGGGCGACTCGGGCGCACCGTGGTCGAGCTGGGCTTCACCACCGAGCTCGACATGGTGCACGTGCTGGCGCAGCAGCTCTCGCTCAGCACCATCGACCTCGACGCGGCCAAGCTGCCGGAGCGCATCGTCGAGCAGCTGCGGCTCGACCTCGCCGAGCGGTACGGCGTCTTCCCCCTCCGCGTCGACGCGGCCACCAAAACCATGTCGCTCGCCACCTCAGACCCGACCAACGTCGAGGCGCTGCAGGAGCTCGAGTTCGCCACCGGCATGAAGGTGGTACCGACGGTGACCACCGCGTCGTCCATCGACCGAGCGATTCGCCGCCACTACTTCGGAGAGAGCACCATCGCCACCGCGGTGCTGACGCCGGCGCAGCTCGGCCTGAGCGAGCCGTCGTACGAGCTCGACAAGCTGATGGGCCGCATCCCCTCCGCGCCTCGGCCGCCGACCGCCGCGTCGCTCCCGCCGGCCCAGCTGCCGGTCACGCCCGCCACGCCATCGACCGTGCTGTCGAAGGAAGAGCTGGCGCTGCGCCGCGAGGTGTCGTTGCTCCGCGAGCAGGTCGACGCGCTCGAGACCATCAACGCCAGCCAGGTGCGCGCGTTGCGTACGCTGCTCGAGATTCTCATCGCCTCGGGCATCGTCTCGCGCGACGAGTACTTGGAGCGCCTGCACCGCCCCGAGTAACTGAAACGCGGGTAACCGCCGTCACACCATCTGCGACTGCGTCTTCTTCAGCAGCTCGGCGTTCTGCTTTTTCCGCGCGTCGCTGAGCTCGGCCACCATCTCCAGGATCTGGGGGTGGCTCATGATCAGCTTGTCGAAGTCTTCGCGCGGCAGCCGCAGGAGCGACGTCTTCTTCGCGGTGGTCACCGTTGCCGTGGCCGGAGCGCGAGTCAGCAGCGACATCTCGCCGAAGACCTCACCTTGCTTCAGCTCGGCCACCTGGTGCCCTGACACCGTCACCCCCACCTCGCCGGTGAGAATGACGTAGAGCCCGTCGGTCTGCTGCCCCTCGCGGATCAGCAGCTCGCCGCGGTTGGCGTCGCGGGCGCGGAACTTCTGCACCAGCTCGCGCCGCTCGGAGCGGGTGAAGGGCCGGAACAGCGGCGCGCTCGCCATCAGGTTCGACAGCAGGCGCTGCCGGCAGAACTTCTTCAGCGAGGTGGCGATGGTGGGGTGCTTGATCGACAGCTGCCGCAGCACCGCCGCGGAGATCTCCAGCAGCTGCGTGTCGTCGGCCGTGGCATCGACCGAGGCGCTGCGCGGGGCGTCAGACAGCAGCGCCGCTTCGCCGAAGAACGTGCCCTCTTCGAGGGTCGCCAGCTCGATTTCTTTGCCCTCGACCAGCTTCACCACCTTGGCGGTGCCGGCGCAGATGACGAAGAAGCTCTCGCCGTGTGAGCCCTGCTCGATGATGCGCTGGCCGTTGTCGACCCGCCGCAGCGGGCACTGCTCGAACAGCGCGATGAACGCGTCGGGGGGCAGATCGGAGAAGAGCGGAATCTTCGGCAGCGCCCCCACGTCGACCTTCGGCTCGTCGACCGCCTCCATGGCCTCTTCGATGGAGATGGAGACGCTCGGTGACGACGCGTACGCCGGCTGGCCTTGGCCCACCCGCGCCGCGGCTTCGACCGCCTCGAGCAGCGAGTCACCCTCGAGCTCGAGCTCGGTGAAGCTGGCCACGGAAGGCGCCGTCGCGGGCTTGGGCACCGGCGGTGAGGGAGACGTCTGCACCGCCGCCTCGAGGCTCTTCTCGAGCTCGGTGCTGGGCGCGGGCGCGCTGAACGCCGCGGGGACCCAGATGCGACCCGAAGGCGTCGAGGCGTGAGGCGCGGTGGGCGCCGACGGCGACGGGGCGTCTGCGCGGCGAGGCTTGAGGCCGGGCGGCAGCGCGGTCTCCGACGCGGGCGGTGGCGGCGGCGCGGGCACCGGGGCCGACGGAGGCGCCAGCACACCTTGAATCGGCGCGACCTCGGGTTCCGGCTCGGGTTCGATCTCCACGCCTTCGATCTCCGGCGGCGGCGAGAGCTCGACGGCGGGCCCCGGCTCGGGCGCTGACGCGAGCTCCACCTCGAACGACGGCGCTGACGGGAGTGGATCACCCAGCACCGGCGCGTCTTCGGCCGCTTCTTCGACCCCCTCGATGGGGATCTCGACCTCGCCGGTCGTCGACACGCCGCCGGTCAGCTCGATCTCGATGCCCGCCTCGGGGGAGATCGGCACCGGGGCGACCCGGCCCTTGGTGGCGTCGGCGACCTCGAGATCGACGCCCGACGTCGCTGACGCTTCGCCCACCTCGAAGTCGATGGCGTCGGCGCGGCTGGTCGGCGACGGCTGAGCCGGAGGCGCGGGCGTGGCTCGCTTGGCCACCGGCTTCGCCGCGGCGGGCGCGTCGAGATCGATGGCCCGCTTCCCGAAGTCTGGAGCGGCCGTGGGCGCCTCGAAGTCGGCCGCGGAGCCCGAGGTGATCTCCATCGGCGTGTCGGGCGATAGCTCGATCTCCCGCTTCGCGCCGGGCTTCGGTGGCGCGACCATCACCGACGACTTCGAAGACGCTGCGGGGCGACCACCCACCGACTTGCGGGCGTAGAGATCGGCCAACATCTTCTGCACGCCGGTGTGCGTCGGGTCGAGCTCGAGGATCAGCTTGCTGGCCGCGATGGCGCGCGGGAGGAAACCGTCTTTCGCGAAACCCTCGGCGGCCCACTGGTACGCGGCGACGGCCTTGTCTTTCTTGCCGGCCTTGGCCCACGCGTCGCCCATGCGCAGCCGCGCCTGAACGTCTTTCTCGTCACCTTTGCAGTAGTCGGCGAAGACCTCGGCGGCCTTGG